>JAZOSZ010000288.1:0-3498 GCA_045657365.1 Eubacteriales bacterium | reverse complement strand
GTCACCGAATTTTCGTCCGACTCGCGCGACATTGAGGACGCAATCTTCGCAGGTCCGACCGACCCGAATTATGAGCGCTCCAAGCTCGCTTTTGACATTCTGAAGCACGAGCTCAAGAAGTACATCGGCTCGTATGCCGCTCTGATGAACGGTCTGGACGCCGTCGTCTTCACGGCAGGCATCGGCGAAAACTCGCCTATGCTCCGCGGACTCGTTTGCTCGGATATGGAATACCTCGGAATCGAGCTCGACGAGGCGGCAAATGAATCTGCCGTTCATCAGTCCGATGCCATCAGAATTTCCACCGCCGCCTCGAAGGTTGGCGTTTGGGTCATTCCCACGAACGAAGAGCTGGTTATCGCAAAGGATACCGCCGCCCTCGTATCGAAAAACTGAATCTCACGGGCTGTCACTTGCTGACAGCCCTTTTTCCTTTTTATTGTATCACAAAAGAAAAAACAAATCAAGACAAAAAACAGAGCATCGAAAAAATTCGATGCTCTTGATTCTTTTATTCGATTGATGTTTCATACATCGCAACAATGCCGCGTGCAATCTCCTCGGCTTCCTTTGCCACACTCTCGGGGGAAAGAATGCGCATACGGTTACCAAAGCCAAGTACCCACGAAAAGAAGGTAGGGCTGATCATCACCTTCACGCAAAATTCAAAACGGTCTCCGCGATTGAGAAAAGGTACGTCGGTACCGAAGCGGTCGATCACCACGCCCGCGAGCGCATTGTCCGCAAGAATCCGCACCGTGGTCTGTTCACCGCCGTACATACTGAAGGCGCGTTGCGAATATCGTGACAGATCAATCGAGGGAAGCAATTCCTCGCCCTCGCGTTTTTCGTCCAGAAGACGGATCCGAAGCATTTTATCCACACGAAAATGCTTGATCTTCCCTGCGTCGGAATCGTAGGCAATCAGATAATAAAATTCGTCGTCCCAACGAAGCGCCCATGGGCTGAGACGATATTCGTCACCGTTCTTACGGAGCATTCTCTGCTTATGCTCGTTCCATTCAAAATACTTGCAAGCGATCTTCCGATGCTCGGACATCGCCGTATGAATTGCCGTAATATTCCAAAAAATCTCTTCGTTTTCGGTTTTGAGTCTCCCTGCCGCATCGTCCTGCCGATGAAGACTTGCCGCTTCATATCGACTTCCCAACGCTTCGAGCTTGCGAACAAGCTCGCGGCTCTTTTTTTCGGTCAGAAATTTGGAAGACTGAATCGCGTCCGAAAGAAGACGAAGCTCGGCAAGCTCAAAGCTCCGCGAGGTCAGATAGTACCGCACGTGCGTATCGCGCACGGTACGGATATCCATTCCCGAAAGCTTCAGCGCCTCAATATCGTCGTAAAGGCTTTTTCTCTCCGCGCTGATTCCGTATTCCCGAAGTGCCGCCGAAATTTCCGCGAGCGTCAGTCCGTGATAGCGGTCGGTACGTTCCGAAAAAATTCGGGAAAGATACGTCAGCTTTAATTTTTGATTAGGCATTTTCGACACGGCACCTTCTCCTTTGCGATCAGCGAACTCTTACGTTTATTGTACCACAACCGCCGCAAAAAATCAAGTCCCGAATCAGACGGTCAGAAGCGCGTAAGCAATAATCCCAAGCGTCAGCAAAACGCTGCCTGCAACCGCCGCCAGAGAAAATCCCGATACGTTGCAGTTTTCAGCGACGAGCGCAGGCTCGCCTGCTTCACATACAGAGTTCTTTGCCGTTACCGTATTGGTCGAAGCGTTTATCATACTCATCATCTCCTGCATATTTCTATTGATGTTTTTATTCATCGTTCCGTTCATCATTTTTCTCCTCTCAAAAGATGTTTTGGTTTTCCTCTTGTGGCTTCATTATATCACTTTATATGTGTCAAAAAACGGACAATGCTAAAACTTTTTGTCAAAAAATGCAATTTTAAAGAATTATTTTTGAATTTTTCCGTTTTTTATTTAATTTTTCTTCTGTTTTAATTCCATTTTAGGAATCGATAGAAATTTCGCGTCTTTTTTCTTGTCCTCTCTGCCTTTTGTGCATCTTTCACATATTTTTTGATTTTTTATAAAAATTATTGATAACTGTTTACAAACGGCAAAAATTGTGATATAATTGTTTTGAGGAAGAAATTCCTCGGAAATTTTAAGAGTGCGAGGAGGCAAAACTATGAAAGTAACCATTGTTGGCAGACAAATGAACGTGTGGGATGAAATGAAATCCGCCATTGAAATCAAGCTCGCAAAGCTGGACAAATACTTCAGCGACGAATGCTCCGCCACCGCCACCCTGAGTACCGTGAAAAACCAAAAGCGGCTGGAACTCACAATCGTTGCCCAGGGCACGATCTTCCGCAGTGAGGTCGAAGACGAAACCTTCCGCAACGCGCTCGACCGTGCCGTTTATACGATAGAACGACAGATCCGAAAAAACAAAACGCGCCTCTCCAAGCGCCTTCGTGCGGGTGCGTTTGAGCAAAACTTTTTCGATACGGGAGAAGAGCTGGAAGAAGACAAGGAATTCACCATTCGCCGTAAGAGCTTTACGTTAAAACCGATGTCGGAAGAAGAAGCCATTCTTCAGATGAATCTTCTCGGCCATGAATTTTTCGTTTTTAAGAACGATCAGACCGAACAGGTGTCGGTGGTCTACAAACGACACGACAATACCTACGGTATCATCACCGCCGAGGAAGAATAATTCAAAGCAATCAGGGACGCGTCAGCGTCCCTTCTTTTTCTCTCTTGACAAACAAGCAAAAATCCGATATAATAATACAATGTAAAAACAGTGTAAAAAGGAACCGAATCGGCTATGAAAAAATTCAAAATTCTCATTCTTTATGCTACGCGCGGCGGAGCGACCAAATATTGTGCCGAACTGCTTTCAGAGAAGCTCTCGGGCGTCCACGAGGTCAACGTCGTCGACGTCAGAGAAGCCGCGCCCGCCCCGAATGACTTTGACGTGATCGTACTTGCAAGTTCGATCCGTATGGGTAAGATTGAAAAAGCCTTAAAGAAATACATCAAGGAGCATAAGCGCATTCTCTCCCAGCGTGCCACGGCGATCGGACTTTGTTGCGGTCTGACCAAGCTCTTTGAGGAATATCTCGAAACACAGCTTCCGAAGGACCTCGTCTATTCACTCGGAGCACATCTATTTGGCGGAGAGCTCAAGCCCGAAAAGCTGAACGGAATGGATAAGCTCTTTGTAAAAATGGCGCGCAATTCCATTCAGACGCAAGATTTTGAGCAATCAAGCGATGATCTTCACGACCTGCCCGAGCTTTTGCCGGAAAACGTTACACTTCTCGCAGACAGAATCAAACAACTTTCGTGGGAAGAATAAAAATCTCAAAAAAATTCCAAAATAATCTTGACAAACCCATTGGATTGTGATATGATATATGGGTAGCGCAAAAAACGCACGACCCACTAGCTCAGACGGTAGAGCACTTGACTTTTAATCAAGGGGTCCGGAGTTCGAGTCTCCGGTGGGTCAC
>JAZOSZ010000287.1:0-10948 GCA_045657365.1 Eubacteriales bacterium | reverse complement strand
TGTGCTATAATATCTCCTGCACGATTTTTTAATAATACGATCATATAGAGGAAACTATGAAATTCTTTCAACCGAAAATTATTTCAACCTTAAAACACTACAAGCAAAAGCAACTTGTGAGTGATATCGTCGCAGGCATTATCGTCGCGATCATCGCACTGCCGCTGTCGATTGCGCTTGCCATTGCTTCGGGAGTAAGCCCCGAGCGCGGACTTTATACCGCGATCGTCGCAGGCTTTGTGATCGCGCTTCTGGGCGGAAGTCGCGTCAATATTTCGGGACCGACCGCCGCCTTTGCTACGATCGTGGCAGGTATTGTGGCAACCGAGGGACTCGACGGACTTGTCATCGCGACGATGCTCGCGGGACTGATTCTGATTCTTTTCGGACTTTGCCGCCTCGGTACGCTCATCAAATATATTCCGCACGCCATTACCGTCGGATTCACGGGCGGTATTGCCATTACGATTGTCGTCGGACAGCTCAAGGATTTCTTTGGAATGACGCCCGCCCCCGGCACGAACGCCGTGGAAACGGCAGAGAAGGTGGAAATGCTCATCGAGAGCGCCCCGACCTTTAACCTTGCCGCCTTCCTCGTGGGAGCGGTGGCACTCGGTGTGCTGATCGTCTGGCAACGCTTCGTCAAAAAGATTCCGGGATCTCTCGTCGTTGTTCTCGTCGGCGCGCTTGTTGTTGGACTTTTCTCCATGCCCGTCAATACGATCGGAGACCTCTTCACGATCTCCTCGTCACTTCCCAAGCCCGCGTTTCCTGCGCTGAGCTGGGAGCGAATTCTCCACCTTCTGCCCGATGCCTTTACCATTGCACTCTTGGCGGCGATCGAATCGCTCCTTTCCTGCGTGGTGTCGGATGGAATGATTGGAGATCGGCACGACTCGAATACCGAGCTGATCGCGCAAGGCTGCGGTAATATTTGTTCGGGACTCTTTGGCGGAATTCCCGCGACGGGAGCAATCGCAAGAACTGCGGCGAACGTCAAAAACGGTGGACGCTCCCCGATTTCGGGCATCGTACACGCCGTGGTACTCCTTTTGGTGCTCTTGGTGCTGATGCCGTACGCCTCTTGGATTCCGATGCCCGTGATTGCTGCCGTGCTTCTGATGGTAGCGTATAATATGTCGGAATGGCGGAGCTTTGTGGCGATCTGCCGCACGCGTTCCTTCGCGGATATTCTCGCTCTGTTCGTGACCTTCGTTCTCACCGTCGTATTTAACCTTGTGATTGCGATCGTTGCGGGAATGGCACTCTATTACGTACTGCGTCTGATCCAGCGTCTTATGAAGAAAAAAGAAGTAAAAGAAGCATAAAAAAGATGACGCAACTGTGACAATCTCACAGTTGCGTTTTTGTATGCGCCAAACGAAGAAAGGCTTTGCTTCTATGTGCGCTGCCCCCCGCCGAGATCCTTCGCGGCGTGCCCCACGGTTTGTCATCCTTGAGCGAAACGAAGGATCTCGTGGGGCACTTGCTCGAGGATGACACGGCGGGGAGAATGTGCGAAATTCTCCCTATCCTCGGTAGGGGTCGGCGACGTTTGCGAAGCAAACTCGTTGGCTTGCCGTGCCTTCGACGACCCGCATTGAAAGGGGCAGATATGGAATCCGCCCCTATAATCAAAAATGAAGAATATGCGCCAAAAAAGGGACGATGATCGTCCCTTTCGTATTGCTTTTCTGTATTGTTTAATAATTTTCTGCGTGGATTTCAAAGTAAGCTTTGGGATGGTTGCAGGTGGGGCAGATTTCGGGTGCCTTGGTACCAACCATAATGTGTCCGCAGTTGCGGCATTCCCAAACCTTGACCTCGCTCTTGGCAAAGACCTCGGCAAGCTCGACGTTCTTCAAAAGGGCGCGGTAACGCTCTTCGTGATGCTTCTCAACAGCAGCAACCAGACGGAATTTTGCGGCAAGCTCGGGGAAGCCTTCCTCTTCTGCCGTCTTTGCAAAGCCTGCGTACATATCGGTCCACTCGTAGTTCTCGCCTGCGGCGGCATTTGCCAGATTCTCGGCGGTGTCACCAATGCCTTCCAGCTCCTTGGACCAAAGCTTGGCGTGCTCCTTTTCGTTGTCTGCCGTCTTCAAGAAGAGTGCGGCGATCTGCTCGAAGCCCTGCTTCTTTGCTACGGATGCGAAATAGGTGTACTTGTTTCTTGCCTCGGACTCGCCCGAAAAGGCTGCCATCAGGTTTTTCTCGGTTTGCGTTCCTTCGTATTTGCTCATAGTAAAATCTCCTTTATATTAAAATATGGATTTCATTGAATGATATGATCAAGCAAAGCGCAAAGCTCGCTCTTGGGACGAAGCCCTTTTCGCGTCTCGACGACCTCGCCGTTCTTGAAAATCAGAAGCGCGGGGATTGCGTCGATGTGATAACGAATGGCAAGGTCGCTTTCGGCGTCGACGTTGATCTTGCCAACCTTGACTTTTCCCTCGTATTCGTTTGCAATCTCTTCCACTGTGGGAGCGATCATACGGCAAGGACCGCACCACTCTGCCCAGAAATCAACGAGCACGGGAAGCTCGCTTGCGAGGACTTCGGTTTCAAAATTCTGTTTCGTTAACGTAATTTCTGCCATAGTTTTCTCCTTGATTATTCGTCGTCTTTTTTGCCGTCAAAGCAATAGGTACAAACACGCTCGGGCGGGAGTCCGATGGCTTCTACCAGATCGTCGATTCGGTGGTAGCGCAGAGAGGTGAAATGAAGCTGCTCACAGATTCTATCCACCATTTTCTGATACTTGTCGCTTTCGGGATTGACGTATTCGCGAAGCGTGTCGCGGTCAGGCTCTTTGCCCTCAAGCTCGGCAATGACACGACGCGTGATCAGTTCCATTTCAGAAGACGAGCGAGAGAAGCTCAGATACTTACAACCGAAAATGAGAGGCGGACAGCCGACGCGGATGTGTACTTCCTTGGCACCGCTTTCATAGAGGAATTCGGTGGTTTCGCGAAGTTGAGTGCCGCGGACGATCGAGTCGTCGATCAGCATAAGGCTCTTTCCGCTGATCAGATCGTGAATCGGAATCAGCTTCATTTTCGCGATCAGCTTGCGTTTGGTCTGCGTGGGGGGCATAAAGGAACGCGGCCAGGTAGGCGTGTACTTGACGAAGGGGCGCGCGTAGGGAATTCCGCTTTCGTTGGCGTAACCGACGGCGTGCGCAATGCCCGAATCAGGGATACCTGCCACAAGATCCGGCTTGATGTCGTCGCGACGGGCGAGAAGCTTTCCGCAACGGTTACGGACAACCTCGACGTTCTGTCCTTCGTACGAAGAAGAGGGATATCCGTAGTATGCCCAAAGAAAGGCACAAATTTTCATATTTTTTTCGGGACCGACTAAAGTTTTTACGCCGTCGGCGGTGATGACCGCAATTTCCCCTGCGCCGAGCTCGCGATAATCGCGATAGCCGAGGTTGAGATAGGCAAAGCTCTCAAAGCTTGCACAGAAGCCTTCGGGCTTTTGACCGAGAACGATCGGGGTTCGTCCCATTTTGTCACGCGCGGCGTAGATGCCTACGGGGGTGAGAATGAGCATACTCAGCGAACCGTCGATAATTTCTTGCGCGTATTGGATTCCTTCAATAAAATTATTCTTTTGGTTGATAATGGCGGCAACCAGCTCGGTGGGGTTGACCTCACCGTTGTGCATTTCAAAGAAATGACAGCCGGGGGTGATCTTTTCCTTGACGATCTCTTCGGAGTTGTTGATCTTTCCGACCGTGGTGATCGCAAAGGTGCCGTGTTGAGAACGGACGAGGATCGGTTGCGCCTCGAAATCCGAGATACAGCCAATACCGACCGTACCCTGCATCGAAGTTGATTCTTTGCTGAATTTCGTTCGGAAAGGAGCGTTTTCGATATTGTGAATGGCACGGTCAAAGCCGAGCTCGGAATCGTACACGGCAAGACCTGCGCGCCGTGTGCCGAGATGAGAATGATAGTCTACGCCGTAAAAAAGATCAAATACGCAATCTTCCTTGGAAGCTACGCCAAAAAATCCACCCATAAAATACCTCGTTTGTTTGCTGGAGTCTGGAAAGAGAGAGGTCCCTTACCGATATTTATTATAACATAAAATTTTGCAAAAAAAAAGTAGTACGCTCAAAAAAATCGAAAAAACTTTTTTAAAAAAGAGGATTCTTTTAAAACCGATGTTTCTTTCCCAAAAAGGAATTTTAAAGTTACAAATATCTTTTTTTCTAAAAAATTAGATAAAAAATATTCCGATTTTGGAAAAATATTTTAAAAAACGCTTGACAAAAGCAAAAAGTGGGTGTATAATGATACCGAAAACAAAATCAGTGAGGTGGCTTATGGCAACGGCAAAAAAGCAAAAAGTTGATTTGATGGTATCTCCCGAAAGTGATAAAGAAGCAAAAATGAAGGCGCTGAAAACGGCGATTTCTCAGATTGAAAAGAAGCATGGAGAGGGCTCCGTAATGCGTCTGGGCGAAAATACGCACATGGAAGTTCAGGCGGTCAGCACGGGCTCGATCTCGCTTGACTTGGCACTCGGTATCGGTGGCGTTCCGAAGGGAAGAATCGTTGAGATCTTCGGTCCGGAATCCTCGGGTAAAACGACGGTGGCACTGCATATCATCGCCGAGGTGCAGAAGGCGGGCGGAGAAGCGGCGTTCATCGACGCCGAGCACGCACTCGATCCCGTATATGCTAAGGCACTTGGTGTGGATATTGATAATCTGCTCGTTTCTCAGCCCGACTGCGGTGAGGATGCACTCAATATTACCGAAGAGCTCGTTCGTTCGGGCGCGATCGATATCGTGGTCGTCGACTCGGTGGCGGCACTCGTTCCCCGTCAGGAAATTGAGGGCGATATGGGTCAGGCAACGGTCGGCGTTCAGGCACGCCTGATGTCGCAGGCAATGAGAAAGCTCTCGGCGGTCATCTCCAAGAGCAATACCGTTCTGGTGTTTATCAATCAGCTTCGTGAAAAGGTCGGTGTGATGTACGGAAATCCCGAAACGACGCCCGGCGGACGTGCGCTGAAATTCTATTCGTCGGTGCGTATTGACGTACGCAAGACCGAACAGCTCAAGAACGGCAACGATATTTACGGAAACCACGTTCGTTGTAAGGTCGTCAAGAACAAGGTGGCACCGCCCTTTAAGACGGCAGAGTTTGATATTCTCTACGGAAAGGGAATTTCGCGTTCGGGTGAAATTATCGACTATTGTATTTCCCTCGATATTATTAAAAAGAGCGGTTCTTGGTTCTCTTATAACGGAGAGCGCATCGGTCAGGGTAAGGATAACGTCCGAAAACTCATTGAGGGCAACCCCGAGTTACTTGCCGAGCTTGATCAGAAGGTTCGCGCGATGAAGGACCGTATTGGCGACGCCGAGGAAGAGTTTGAACTCGATGACGATGACGATTTTGATATTCGTACGCTCGACGAGGACGACGACGTTTGATGACGGTCAGATTGCTTTCGTTGGCAGAGCGCGGCTTGGATGAAATTTCAGTCACCTTTGCTCTGCAAAACGGAGAACACATTCAAAAAGAAAGCTTTTTGCTTTCGTCGGCACAGGTGGCAGATCTTCACCTATGTGTCGGGGTCTGTGACGAGATGTGCTACAACAACGTCGAATACGCCGCAAAACTACATCGTGCACAGCAATGTGCGTTGCGGATTCTTGCGTATGGTGATTGTTCCGAAAAAATGCTTTGTCGCAAGCTTGTGATGAAGGGCGTGGAGCGCGGAGTCGCCGAGGACGCGGTTGCCGAGCTTTGCGAACGGGGACTTCTGGATTCCTCGGCGAGTGCTGTCCGCGAGGTGGAAAAATGTATTGCCAAGCTTTGGGGCAGGCGACGAATTCTTGCGTCTCTGCATGAAAAGGGATATTCTGACCGAACGATCAAGGAAGCAATGTCAGCGCTCTCTGAGGTAGACGAGGTTGCGCTTTGCGTCCGCCGTATCGAAAAGCAAGCGGCAGAAATTCCGACCGATCCGGCAGAGCGAAAAAAGTTGATTGCGTCTCTTGAGCGCTACGGCTTCTTACCCTCGCAGATCAAAGAGTCTTTCATTAAAATATCGCAAAAAAATGATTGTTCATAAGAACGCAGACGCTAAAGCGTCTGCGTTTCCTTTTGGAATCCTCGCCTGTCGAGATTGCGAATTCTTGTGAAAAGAACCTTCCATAGCATAGAAAGATGATATATTTTTTTGAACATCCGTGATCAAATATAAATATTTTACTTTAAAATGGAAATGTGATATACTTAAAAAGCAATATTGCAGATGGGCTGGTGATTTGAATGGGGATTTTAGCGGATGCGTTGTCGATCTCGTTAGGAATTTTAATTGGAAGTTGTTGCAAAAATAAAATAAAATTTAAGATCAATCAATATTTTGCCATTGCTATTATGATGATCAGCTTGCTTGGCTTGATTGAAAATATATTTACAGTTCCCTCGGATCGATTATTCAGCGGAGACACGATCATTGTTGTGCTCTCTTTTATTGTTGGAGCGGTTGTTGGCGATTTTTTGCATATTGATGAAATAACAAATCGTTTTACCAAAGGAAACAATACGTCCCCAAAAGGCTTTTTGGATGCGGTATTTGTTTTTGGCATCGGTGGTTTACAAATCGGGGGACCGATTTTACTGGCGGTGAATGGAGATAACTCCCAATTGTACTTAAAAGCTATGCTGGATTTTCCGTTTGCCTTGTTGATTGGTGCGTCGTATGGGAAAATTCCCATGCTGTCTTGTATTCCCGTTGCTTTGCTTCAAGGTTTGATTGCCTTGGCTGCATATTTTTTTGGGGGCTTTATTTCGCAATCAATGATCATGTCTCTTTGCGCGGTTGGCTTTATCATTCTTTTTTTTACCGGATTCAATATGATTGGCAAATCCGAATATAAAATCAAAAACACCAATATGGTGCCAAGTATGATTTTTGTTATCCTATTCCATATATTAAAGGCGGTGATCTTATGACGGTTCAGCAATGTAAATATGTATTGAAAATACGAGAGGTTGGAACCTTCAGCGAGGCGGCGAAGCAATTGTTTGTGGCGCAGTCGGGGTTATCAAACAGCATTAAGTTGCTGGAGGAAGAACTGAAAATCAAAATATTTGAACGTTCAAAGAATGGAGTAGCTCTTACTTATGAGGGGGCGGAATTTGTTCGTTATGCGGAGCAAGTGGTTGCGCAATCGGAATTCGTCTTGCATAGATACAGCGCAAAAACCAAGAAAGATCGGCTGTATATTTCTACGCAGCATTACGATTTTATCGCGGATGTGTTTTGCAAATTTGTCGATGAATGCGATTGCGGAAGCTATGATATTTCCTTGCAAGAGAAGATGACGCATGAGGTGATTCACGACGTTGAGGTGGCTTCCAGCGACGTAGGAATTATCGCTATTAAAAATATGGATTTCGAGATTATGATGCGATACCTACAAGCCAAGGATATTGGATTTGTTGAGCTTTTGAAAACTCCTCCTCATGTGTTCCTTAAAAAGACGCATCCATTATCAAAAAAGACCAGCATATTATATGATGAATTGAAGGCATATTCTTATGTTACTTATGATCAGGGAAAATACAATAACTTCTCACTCTTTACAGAAGAAATGGTAAATGACGTGGCGAGTGAAAAACGAATTGTGATCAGCGATAGAGCAACCTTGATGAACGTGCTGTTAAAGACTGATTGCTATACGATCGGAACGGGAATTATGCCGTCAGATCTTAACGACGGTAAGATACTCAGTATCCCCATCGTCACGGACGAAATATATCGCGTTGGTTATATCGTGAAAAGAGACAAGCTCAAAACCAAAATGGCGGAGCAGTTTATAGAATTGCTCAACTTGTATAGTTCAAATCTGATAAAAGAAATGGACGATCATTTTCTTCTTGACAAGGAGGAGCGGTAGTATTACAATAAAAATAACACTTTTATTTTTTGAGGGACGATATGAAATTCAAGATTGACGATGCATATTTACTGAATTGTTTTAAGGAGCTGGTTGGAGTTCCCAGCCCGTCGGGCTATTGCGCGAAGCTTCGCCCTGTACTTGAGCGTTATGCTGCTGAGCTTGGCTTTTCGCTGACGTATGATAACAAGGATACTCCATACCTTTGGCTGGAAGGAGAGGACGATTCCAAGACGGTAATGCTCAGTGCGCATGCCGATACGATCGGTCTTGTTGTTTACGGTATTGACGGTGACGGAAAGCTTCGTGTTCGTCCGCTTGGCGGAATCAATCTCGCGACCTTGGATGGAGAGAGTGTGACGGTTCATACTCGTAGTGGGAAGGAGTATACGGGGCTCATTCTTTGTCAGGCACATTCCACGCATGCATTCCCGAACGCGCTGACGATGGAGAGAAGTGCCGAAAATCTGATGATCGTTCTGGATGAGCGTGTGTCTTCCAAGGCAGAGGTTGAGGCTCTTGGAATTCGTCACGGAGATTATATTTCGATCGATCCGCGTTGCCAGATCACCGAAAACGGATTTTTGAAATCTCGGTTTATCGATGATAAGGCGGCGATTGCCTGCTGCTTCTCAGCACTGAAATATATGAAAGAACATCAACTGCGCCCCAAATACCGCACGGTGATTTCTTTTCCGTATTGGGAAGAAATGGGAATTGGCGGATCGTACTTGCCCGAGGGAGTTTCTGAATTTGTGGCGGTGGATATCGGACTTGTCAGTACGAACAATGCGGGCAACGAGTATTCGGTGTCGATCTGTGCCAAGGACGCACAACTTCCTTACGATTATGACTTAACCAACCGATTGATTGCTTACGCGGAAAAAGCTGAGTGCGATTATGCGGTGGACGTTTATTTCCGATACGGAAGTGATGCCAATGCCGCGCGTGTTGCGGGAAATAACGTGCGCGCCGCGCTCTTCGGAATGGCGGTGTACGGAAGTCACGGAATGGAGCGCACGCATATTGACGGTCTGTGCAATACGACAAACCTTCTGCTTGCATACGTTTTGGATATTTAGTATGAAAACAAAAAAGAAGAACCGAGCATTGCTCGGTTCTTCTTTTTTGTATTTTGTTATTCTTGTTGTTCCACAGCTTCAAATCCGTTGAAACAGAAGCGCTTGATCAGCGCGGGGTAATCCTTGTAGGCGTAATTGAAATCAAATTTGATACCTTCGATCCCCTCGATGACGCCGTAATCGGTGTATTGCCAAAGTCCGAGATTTTCTCCGTAGCTTTCGCGCCACTCGTAAGAGGCGGAGGCGGGGAGCGGATCGTTCCGCGATTTTCGGTCTTCGGGATAGCGGGCGTACCAAAGGTCGGTGGAAGAAAGGATCACTTCGGTGTCGAGACGGTTGATCAACCAATCGTTGTTGGTATAGAGTGCGCTGTAATATCCCGCATTGCGAAGGGTGTTGAGGAAGGTCAGGCAAAATTCTGTCAGAACGTCTTTGTCCATTTCTGCGAGAGAAGGGTCTTCAAGGTCAAAATAAATCGGATACTCAAATTGCTTTCCGTCCAACCATGTAAGGAGAAGTGCTACGTCGGAAAGGAGCTGCTCTTCGGTCGTGGCATAAGTATAGAAGTAGGCGCCGAGCGCGAAGCCTGCGGCTTTGGCATCGGTGTAATTCATTTCGAATACGGGATCGATTCCGCCGAGGGCGTTTCCGTTGGAACCCGTTCGCGGCGTGCTTCCCGCTTTCAGAATGGCAAATTCCATTCCTGCGTTTTTCAGGGCGGTCCAGTTCAGCGGGAGGTAGGTTCCATCGGCGCGCTGCTTATGCTGGTAGAGAGAAACGTCGACGCCGCGCGAAAGAAGTGCGGCATTCGGCACGTAGGCACCGGGGTAGACGTCGGTATAAAACAGATAATTGGTGAATTCGGTAGAGCAGGTGCGGCAGATCTCGGTGACCTTGCCGTGTGCCGTCAGCGTCGGGTGTAGGCAGTACGAGGTAAAAAAGTCGTGCCCAAGAGGCGCGATGATATCGGTACGGTAGGAAAGACCGCAGTTTTCACAGGAAAATTCGGTGTACCCCTCGGTCGCACAAGTGGCGGCGTGTTCCGCTTCCACCAGGGAATGTCCCGTTGCCGACAGAATTTCGGATTTGTGACTTTCGTCACAGGTGGTGCAGACGTGCATCGAGTAACCGTCCGCTTCGCAGGTGGGAGCAACGGTACGAAGCTCGTAGGTGTGGTCGGTTGGTGCGGTAAAGTCACCTTGATAGGAGTGACCGCACGCGCAGGTATATTCGGTGTGTCCCTCACTCTTGCAAGTAGGGGGAGTGACTGTTTTTGCGTAGGTGTGATTGGTGGGTTCGGTGAAATTTCCTTGATAAGAATAACCGCACGCGCAGGCGTAAGTGGTGAAACCTTCCTTGGAGCAGGTTGGCTCGGTTACTTTCTCGGTCAGGGTGTGCCCCGTGGACGGTTTGAAATCGGTTTGATAGGAATAGTCACAAGAAGAACATTCCCAAAGGACGTATCCTTGCTCCTCGCAGGTGGCTTCGATTTCTTCGGTTGTAAAGTCTTCGTGCGTGCATTCGGGTGTGTCGCACGAGAGAAACGTGAGAGGAAGAAGCAACAGCAGCGTCAGACTAAAATATTGAAAGGATGAAAAGATTTTTTTCATTTTTTTAAAATTCTCCGTATAGTTTTGAGAATGGATGGGTAAGCTAAGGGTTGGAAGATCTTATATAATATTATAACAAATGGAAGACTTTCTGTCAACAGAGAACTTTGTCGAAGCAATATTTTGATTGTCGAAAAAATTTTCAAAAAAATTTGAAAAAAGGTATTGACAAGGGGAAAAAGGTGTGGTATAATAGTCAAGCTGTCGCGGAAAAGCGGTAGCGAACGGTCATTGAAAATTGAACAACAAGAGAGAAGTACAAAGCATAAAAAAGATGCGTGTGTGCAGATCTCGTCAAAGAAGAGTATATACTCAACAAAGTAAAA
>JAZOSZ010000286.1:0-7840 GCA_045657365.1 Eubacteriales bacterium | reverse complement strand
TCCTTCGGTGGCAGGCGCACAGATCAACACGTTGTGCCAACCGTCACGCACAAAAGAAAATCCCTTTCGCTTGGCAAACGCCACCAGATAGTCAGCGATCTTCTCTTCGTGAAAAGAGGGACGCGGAATCGCGGAAATTTCTTCAAAATAGGCAAGTAGCTTTGGATACGCAAAATCTTTCATAAAAGCTTCCTTTCTGAAAACTCTCAAAAATGAAGGAAGATTGACCTTCTCCAAGATCAATCTTCCAACGCTTACCGTTTCTTATCGTTTCATCTGTGAAAGATCAATAATTCCCTCGGGCAGGCGGTCGAGATATTCCAAAATCTTTCCCGTGCCGAGTGCCACGCACTTGATCGGCTCCTTCGCCACGCGTGTCCTGATTTCGATCACGTCTGCCATCAAACGGTCAAGACCGTACAAAAGACTTCCGCCCCCTGTCAGGATAATTCCGTTTTTCAAGACGTCGCCCACAAGCTCGGGCGGCGTTTTTTCGATGACCGAGCAAACGGCGTCAAAGATCGCGGAGATCGGTTCCATCATTGCTTCCAGCATTTCCTTGGAAGACAGCTCGACGACCTTCGGCAAGCCCTGAATCAGACAGCGTCCCTTGACTTCCATCGTTTTTGCCGTCCCGTGCTCATACACGGCGCCAATACGGATTTTGATCTGCTCGGCAGTCCGCTCACCGATTGCAATATTGTATTTTCTGCGCACGTAGCGCATAATTGCTTCGTCAAATTTGTCACCTGCAATTTTCAGTGACTTGGAAACGACGATACCGCCCAACGAAATCACGGCAATATCGGTCGTTCCGCCGCCAATATCGACGATCATATGTCCCGTCGGACTGAAAATATCGAGTCCCGCACCCAGCGCCGCCGCTACGGGCTCAGCAACCAGATAGGTTTTTCTCGCGCCTGCCTGCGAGCCTGCGTCAATCACGGCTTTCTGCTCCACCTCGGAGATTCCCGTCGGCACACAAATCACCACACGCGGACGCATGACGGCGTTGCCGCACGCACGGCGAATGAAGAATTCGATCATCTTCTCGGTCACGTCGTAACGGTTGATGACGCCCTCACGTAAGGGGCGAATCACTTCAATATTATTCGGATTTCGGCCAAGCATCAGTTGGGCATCTTTTCCGATTCTCGTGATACAGTCGGTATTCTTATCGACCGCAACCACGGACGGCTCATTGAGTACGATCCCCTTCCCGTCCACGTAAACGAGAACGCTCGCCGTACCAAGATCAATGCCAACGTCCTTGGCTAACATTTGTTTTGCCTTGAAATTCCACATACGTTCTCCCCTTAGGGTGATTTTTCCTTCTTACCTACTATTATACAAGATTTTTTTGCAAATTGCAAGAAAAACTTGTCATCTCAGTGTTTTTTCTTTGCGGGTTCGTCCTGTGCGATGCAAAACGCCAGAATTTCTGCCGCCTTTGCCTTCTGCAAGAGCTTGACACAGCCTGCCATACTCGCGCCTGTGGTAACCACGTCGTCAAAAAGAACGACGCATTTTCCCGCAAAGGCGCCGGCATCCTTCAGAAAAAAGAGTCCCTTGACATTAGAAAATCGTTTTCTTCCCGTCAATTTCTTTTGTTCCATACCGCCGCGGCGACGTCCGATCGCATCAAGATAGGAAAGACCGCATTCCTTGGAGAGTGCACGGCAGACAAGCTCCGATTGATCGAAGCCGTAAAGTGTTTTTGAACGCCGTCCGCGCGGAACGTTCAAAACAATCACGTCACTCGTTTGATCGGAAAAACCGCAGACTGCAAGCTCTTCCCGAAGCGCCGCCGACAGCTCCTTTGCCACAAACGCCGAAATTCGTTTGTTCGGGCGGTGCTTGATCAGATAAATCATCTTGTTTTGCGGCTCGTCGTATTTCTTACTGTGATAAAAGATGAGCTTTCGGAGCGACCGAACGCCGCGAAGTCCGTTCGGCGTGCAGGTACATTCGGTCACCACGCGTAAACAGTTCGGGCAATTCTCCGCCTTGGCGATGTGCCAAGCACGTACGCATTCCGAGCAAAACGCGTCCCGAGAACGCTCGTACGGAAGAATTTCCCCGCAACCGCCACATTTTCGCACAAAAACGAACCGGTCCAAAAATTCTCTTCGATCCATGTGCCACCTCACTGCGCTAACCACGAAGCAAGTCCGGTGTATCGCATCGTCTGACGGTCATTGTCCACCATTTCACGCACGATTTCCTCGCGACCGACAAGAATCACCATACTCTGCGCGCGAGTGACGGCAGTATATAGCAGATTTCTTGAAAGCAACATTGCCGCCGCCGAACACATTGGCAGAATCACAATGGGGTATTCACTCCCCTGACTTTTATGCACCGTTACGGCATACGCGTGCTCAAGATCCTCAAGACTCGAAAAATCGTAAATCACACGGCGGTCGTCAAAGAAAATCGTCATTTCCTTTTCGACAAGATCGATCTCTTCGATCCGACCGATATCTCCGTTAAAGACCCCTGCACTCATTTTTCCATCGGCAATCCGTTCCCATAAAAGGTCGTAATTGTTTCTCGTCTGCATCACGCGATCTCCCTCTCGGAAAATGCGATCGCGAAAACGGTATTCCCTTTTGTTTGCCGAGGGTGGATTCAGCGTTGCTTGCAACAGTACGTTCAGACTCTCCGTGCCCGATTCTCCCTTCCGAGAGGGGGCAATGACCTGAATTCCGTTCTTTGTGATCTCGCCATAGCGCCGTGGCAGACGGTTTTGGCAAAGATCGGCAATCGTCATCGCAATCTCGCGGTCGTTTGCGCGTTTGAGAAAGAAAAAGTCGTTATCCTTGACCGAAAGGTCGGGCATCTTCCCCCCATTGATCAGGTGTGCATTGGTTACGATCAGGCTTTCCTGTGCCTGACGGAAGATTTCATTGAGGCGAATCGTCGCAAAACGCTCGCTTGCAATCAGATCGCGAAGCACGTTGCCTGCCCCTACCGAGGGGAGCTGATCGGCGTCACCGATCAGAATGAGGCGTGCGCCCGGCTTGACCGCTTTCAAGAGCGCACACATCAAAGCATTATCGATCATCGATGCCTCGTCGACGATAATCACCTGCTCTTCGAGTAGATCGTCCTCGTTTTTCAAAAAGATCGAGTGTTCGCCCTCGCCAAACGTCATCTCCAACAGTCTGTGAATCGTCTTCGCTTCCATTGAGGTAGCTTCCGACAACCGCTTGGCAGCGCGTCCCGTAGGCGCGGCAAGCGCAATATCGTACCCCATACTGTCAAAAATATGAATCAGCGCCCGTACGACCGTCGTTTTTCCCGTACCGGGACCACCCGTCAGAATCATCACGCCGTAGCGAAGTGCATCGGACATTGCCCGTTTCTGCAAGGAAGCGTACCGAATACCGCTTTTCGCCTCTTCGCCCTCGATAAATCGGTCGATATCCTGAAGATCGACCGACGCGCAACGGTCGTCGAGAAGTACCAACTTTTGCGCAATATATTTTTCGGCATCGTACGACGCCGCATCGTAGATCATTTCTTCTTCTCCGAGACGAACCGTAAAGACGCTTCGGTTTTGCAACAGCATCGAAAGCGCGCGCTCGGTGCGCTCTTCGTCGACCGACAGAAGCTGCGCCGAGGTTTTGACAAGTTTTTCCCGAGGAAAGCAAACGTGACCGTTCTGCATCGCGTGCTGAGAGAGCACGTAAAGAATTCCGCTCATCAGTCGTTCGAGATGATCGACGTCAAATCCAAGCTTCTTCGCCATTCCGTCAGCTCTCTCAAAGCCGATGCCGTCAATTTCATTACAAAGACGGTATGGGTTCTTTTTTGCAATATCGACGGCTCTTGCGCCCCACTGCTTATAGATTTTGACCGTAATAGCCATTCCGAAAAAATCCCGAAAGAACAGCATCGCCGTGCGAATCCCCGCCTGCTCACGAAAGCTTTCGGACGCCGCAAGCGCCGTTTTCATCGAAAGTCCCTTGATACTCGCGAGCCATTCCGGATGATTTTCAATCACATCAAAGCTATCCTCTCCGAACTCTTCGACGATCCGCTGTGCTGTCTTCGGTCCGATGCCCTTAATGGCGCGCGAGGAAAGATAGCGCAAAATCGACGCCGTATCGGCAGGCATCACGCGCTCATATTGCTCCACCGAAAACTGCCGTCCGTATTTTGGGTTGTGCGTCCACTGACCGTACACGCAAAGGTGATCCCCCGCCCCGATCATCGGCATAATTCCCACAACCGTAATGATTTCGCCGTCCTCAGAGGAAGACATATCGCAGATCGTATATCCGTTATCGTCATTGGCATAAATCACGCGTTCCACACTGCCTTCTATGCGTTGCAACGCGGAATTGCTTCCGAATTCTTCTGCCATGATGTCCCCCTTTCTTTTTTAACCTTCTTCGTTTTCTAAAACACAGTAAAAGTCTGCGCCGTATCGTTTTAGTATCTTCCGAAAGCTTTCTTCTTCCAGAAGCTCTTTCTTTGTCAGCACCACCAATCTTCCCGACGGAAGACCGAGTGCCGAAAACAGCGCGTCACGGATCAACAGTTCTGCCGAATCCGCGTCGCGCTGTGTCAGAATTTCAATGGCAAGCACCGTGCGGCGAGAACCAAAGAATCTCCGCGCGATCCAGTGCACCGCGCTATAAATACCAAGTAGAGCGAGACAACAGATCACAATCTCTACAAAAAGTTGAACCACCAATTCTTCACCCCCTCAATGCAGAGTATGCAAAGAAGAGGAGTCCCGTGATTAGCCGAGCAGCTTTTGAAGCTCCTTCGCCATATCGCACTTTTCCCAAGGAAGATCGATATCCTCACGCCCCATATGACCGTAGGCTGCCGTCTGACAATAGATCGGGCGGCGAAGATCAAAACGCTGAATGATTGCCGCAGGACGAAGATCAAAGAGCTTTTCTACCGCTTCGGAAATCTTTTCCTCGTCAATCTTACCCGTACCGAAGGTATCGATCATCACCGAAACAGGTCTTGCAACACCGATCGCGTACGCTACCTGTACCTCGCAACGGTCGGCAAGTCCCGCCGCAACAATATTCTTCGCGATGTAACGGCAAGCATAGGATGCCGAACGGTCGACCTTCGTCGGGTCCTTGCCGGAAAATGCGCCGCCGCCGTGACGCGAATAGCCACCGTAAGTGTCGACGATGATCTTGCGTCCCGTGAGTCCCGTATCTCCCGCAGGTCCGCCCACAACGAAGCGTCCCGTGGGGTTAACGTAAATTTTCGTTGACTCATCCATCAGAGCCGCGGGAACGATCGGCGTGATCACCTCACGAATAACGTCCTCGCGAATGGTAGCAAGCTCCACCTCGGCACTGTGCTGAGAGGAAATGACAACCGTATCGACGCGAATGGGCGTATCGTCGTGATATTCTACCGTCACCTGCGTTTTTCCGTCGGGACGGAGATAGGAAAGCGTTCCGTTCTTGCGCACCTCGGTCAAGCGAAGGGCAAGCTTATGTGCCAAGGAAATCGGAAGAGGCATCAATTCCTCGGTTTCGTTGCAGGCATAACCGAACATCAGTCCCTGGTCGCCCGCACCCGTGTCCAGACCGTCATTCATCTCGCCCTCTTTGGCTTCGAGCGACTTGTCCACACCAAGTGCGATATCGGGCGACTGCTCGTGAATCGAGCTGATCACGGCACAACTATCGCAGTCAAATCCGTATTTTGCACGCGTGTATCCGATCTCACGCACCGTTTCGCGAACGACGGTAGGAATATCAACGTATGCCTTCGTCGTAATTTCTCCCATGACGGTAACAAGCCCCGTCGTACAGAAGGTTTCGCACGCAACACGCGACATCGGATCCTGACGAAGCATCTCGTCTAAGATCGCATCGGAAATTTTATCGCAAATTTTATCGGGATGTCCTTCGGTCACCGACTCCGAGGTAAATAATTTTTTCTTCATCACTGTTTCTCCTTATGCTCTTTCAATAAAAAAATCTCCGTTCTCCGGAGACTCCATTTTCTCATCTTCCGGAATTAGCACCTTACCGCCTCGGGCAGGTTGCCGTGGTTTCATCGAGCCTGTCTCTCCACCACTCTTGATAAGATTTCTATATTAAATACAGTATATCATATTTCCCGTCGAATTGCAAGAGTTTTTTATAAATCGACGAGAATTTCTTTCATTCGATATTTTGTGTTGTTTTTTACAATTAAAAATAAATAAACTTATATTTTTCAATAAATTTTACTTTCTTTTTGTATTGTTTTATAAAAAAGACCGATTTTCCAAGAAAAGAAAATCGGTCGTTCTTTTTATGCAAAGATCGCTACGGCACCGTAAGAAATCAGCGTCATAATCACGCCTGCGATCATAACACCCAACAAGCAAGAAAGCAGTGCTTTCCAGAATTTCATATCAATCATCGCCGCGACAAGCGACCCCGTCCACGCACCAGTGACAGGAAGTGGAACAGCAACAAAGAAGCAAACACCCCAAAAGGAATACTTTGCAATTTTATCACGGTTCTTTTCCACCTTTCGATTGAGCCAACCTGCAAGTTTATTGAAAAATTTGATTTTGGTTTTCATTGCCCAACCGAGGAATGCTTTAATAAAAAGCAAAATAAACGGTACGGGAATCATATTACCAAGAACGCTTAAAAGATAGCTCTGCCACCACGGAAGTCCGAGGATCGCACCCATCGGGATTGCTCCTCTGAGTTCAATGATCGGAATCATCGAGCAGAACATAACGCAAAGTTCTCTTCCCACGGTTTCCAAAAAGAAATCCCGAATGGCGTTCACGATCGAATCCAACATAATTTTTCTTTCCTTTCTTTCAGGTCATTTCAATACGAATAAGATAGTGGCAAGCGAAGAAACGATCACCATTGCGGCAATCACTGTCACAATAATTGAACGCGTCTTAGTATGTACGACAGGAGCTTCGTTTTCGGTCGATTGCTTTTTGGGAAGGAACCCCGTACGTTTTAGCACGGTGGAAAGCGGCTTATACAAGAGTAACACAATCGCACCGTTTAAGGTTGCCTTCAAAAAGTTAAAGGGCAAGAGCACCTTCGGAATCAGTGCTACCACTGCCTGTACCGTAGCCCCCATATAATACGGCGTAATCAAGAGATTGGCAAGCATCATCACCGCCGTAACGGCAAAGATTCCCGACAAAAGTCCGACAATCGCGCCGTAAAAGCTTTTTTTATACTTATAAATCAGTCCCGTCACCATGGAAAAAGTGACCGAGGACAGTACGTTCATCAGAAATCCGTACACTCCCGTCGAGCTATGCGTTACCAATTCCAAAAGCGGTACAACGATAGCAATAAAAAGTCCTGCCAAAGGTCCAAAGAGCAACGTGCAAAGCACGATCACCGCATCCTTGACCTCAAGCGAGAGAAAGAGTACGGGAATTTTTACGTAGGTCAGCACGAATGCGAGGGCACAAAACATCGCAACGGCTGACAGTTTTTTGATCTGTTTGGCTGTAGTTTTTTCGGCCATACAAAATATCTCCCTTTCTTTACCAAAAGTAAATGCTTGGGAGAAGACAGTGGCAACCATTTGCCAATAAAAAAGCCGAACGTACTCATACATTCGGGGAACTTTTGAACTATCTTCTCTCATCCGGACTTTACCGTCGGCACAGGAATCTCACCTGTTCGGCTCTTTCGAGTTCGCGGGCTTTCACCGCCGGTATGGAATTTCACCATTCCCCAAAGATTTATTTTTCATTTGAAACAGCACCGAGAATATTGCTATTCTCGGTGCTGAAAAATCAATGCAACTTATGCAAGGATGTTGGATACGACACCCGAACCAACGGTTCTACCACCCTCACGGATTGCGAAAC
>JAZOSZ010000285.1:0-2007 GCA_045657365.1 Eubacteriales bacterium | reverse complement strand
GAGCGTCTCGCTTGCGTGATGCAGGGCGTGGATAACCTCTTCGAGGTCGATACCGTCCGCAAAATTCTCAATACCGTCTGCTCGATCTCGGGCAAGAATTACGGTGAAAACGCCAAGGACGACATTTCGATCCGCGTGGTCACCGACCATATCCGCAGTGCCACCTTTATGATCTGCGACGGCGTCATTCCGTCCAACGAGGGACGCGGTTACGTGCTTCGCCGTATTCTGCGACGCGCCTGCCGCTTCGGCAAGCTCCTCGGCATTGACCGCGCCTTCCTTTGCGAGCTCTGTGAGGTCGTCATCGGTGAAAATATCGGCGCGTACCCCGAGCTTGGCGACAAGAAGGCGTACATTCTGAAGGTCATCGCTACCGAGGAAGAACGCTTCGACGCCACGATCGACGCAGGTCTTTCGATCCTCGCGAACATCATTGAAGACGCCGAACAGGCAGGAATCACCGTCATTTCGGGAGAAGACGCCTTCCGTCTGTACGACACCTTCGGCTTCCCGCTCGACATTACGCGTGAGATCGTCGAGGAAAAGGGACTGTCGATCGACGAAGAAAAATTCACGGCACTGATGAAGGAGCAGAAGGATCGCGCAAGAGCCGCAAGAGGCAATATCGGCGGCTGGGACGAAAGCTCCAAGAAAATGCTGGCAACGCTTGAGAAGACTGCATTCTGCGGCTACAACGAACTGAGCGCCGACGCACGCGTGCTGGCAATCATCGTCGGCGGAGAGCTCGTGGACGAGCTGACCGAAGGCGACGCTACGATCGTTCTCGACAAGACGCCCTTCTACGGAGAGGGCGGCGGACAGATCGGAGACGAAGGAACCCTTTCGTCCGACACCGCAAGCCTCACCGTCACCGATACCAAAAAGACCGACGGTGTTTATCTGCACGAGGTCACGCTGACCGACGGAAGCATCAAGGTCGGCAATACCCTCACCGCAACCGTCACGGGAAAGACCCGCCGCGCCACGATGCGCGCGCACTCGGCGTGCCACCTGCTTCAGGCGGCGCTCCGCACGGTGCTCGGAAACCACGTCGAGCAGGCAGGCTCGTACGTTGCGCTCGACCACACCCGCTTTGACTTTACGCATTTCGCCGCTCTGACGTCAGAAGAAATCGCGAAGGTCGAGGCGCTCGTCAACGCTGATATTCTCTCGGCAAACGAGATCACGATGACCGAAATGCCGATCGACGAAGCCAAGAAGCTCGGTGCGATGGCACTCTTCGGAGAAAAATACGGCAAGGTCGTCCGCGTCGTCAGAATGGGCGACGTTTCGATCGAGCTTTGTGGCGGAACACACCTTGCAAACACCGCCGAGATCGGTCTTTTCAAGATCGTGACCGAGGCATCGGTTGCCGCAGGTGTTCGCCGTATCGAAGCCGTCACGGGCGAGGCAGTGCTCTCGCTTCTGAACGACACGCAGTCGCTCGTCGCAAAGACTGCCGCAGAGCTCCGCGTCCAGAAACCCTCGGAGCTTGCCGACCGCGCCGCACAGCTTCAGCGCGAACTGCACGCAATGAAGAAGGAAATGGAAGCGCTCAACGCAAAGCTTGCCGCTACGAAGCTCGACGATCTTCTCGCTTCGGCAAAGACGGTCGGCTCGGTGCGTCTGATCACGAAAGAGCTTGAAATGCAGCCCGACGCCGCAAGAAGTCTTGCCGATGAGATCAAGGCAAGATGCTCTGACGCCGTCGCCGTTCTGGCACTGAACACCCCCGAAAAGCTGAACTTCCTTGCCGTCGCAGGAAAGGACGCCGTCACGGCAGGCGCACACGCAGGAAAGCTGGTGGGTGCCGTCGCACAGATCACGGGCGGAAAGGGCGGCGGACGCCCCGACAACGCCATGGCAGGCGGACAGGACCACGGAAAGATCGACGAAGCATTGGCAAGTGCTTCCGACCTTCTTGCGGGAATGTTAAAATAAGTTTAAATCATCCAAATCAAATACAGCGTAGCCGTGAGATTTCACGGCTACGCTTTTTGTTGCGGT
>JAZOSZ010000284.1:0-7410 GCA_045657365.1 Eubacteriales bacterium | reverse complement strand
CGGTCGCAAGCTCGGTAACGCTTGTGGCAGTCGATCGCATTCCCGAAGAGGAGCTTGCGGCTTACGTCGACAGCGGCGATCCGATGGACAAAGCGGGATCGTACGGAATTCAGGGGCCGTTTTCACGGTGGATCAAGGGAATCAACGGCTGTTATTTTAACGTCGTCGGACTTCCCGTCAACGAGCTCAACCGACTCTTTTTTGAGGTCACGGGAGAGTATTTGAAATAAGATTTCAAACGAAAATAAACTTGCGAAGCGATCGCGGAAAGGGGGAAACGAATGGCAAAAATGGTCGGTGTCGATCTGGGCACGGCAAATACGCTCATCTGTCTTAGGGGAACGGGCATCGTCGTTCGTTCGCCTTCGGTGGTCGCAATTAAAAAGGACAGCAGAGAGATTCTGACGCAGGGCAACGAAGCCAAGAAAATGCTTGGCAAAACCCCCACGGGAATTCTCGCATTCCGCCCGATGAAGGACGGTGTCATCAGCGACGCCGAGGTGACGGCGGGAATGCTCCGGAATTATTTTGTACATATCGGCGCGCTTTCGATTTTCAGCCGTCCGATCGTCGTCGCGTGCGTTCCGTACGGCGTGACTTCGGTCGAAAAGCAGGCGGTCGAGGACGCGATGTTCGACGCGGGTGCGCGAAAGGTGGATTTAATGGAAGAGCCTTTGGCGGCGGCGCTTGGTGTGGGACTCAACGTCA
The DNA here is from genome assembly GCA_045657365.1 of Eubacteriales bacterium. Classification (GTDB taxonomy): domain Bacteria; phylum Bacillota; class Clostridia; order Oscillospirales; family CAG-272; genus HGM12713. Next base: position 6,702 of record JAZOSZ010000284.1, on the reverse strand, counting down.
ACGGACCGAAGGGAATGATGATTGTTGATATCGGCGGCGGAACGACCGAGGTTGCCGTGATCAGTATGGGCGGTATCGTTGCCTCGAATTCTCTTCGCGTGGCGGGAGACGAGTTTGACGAAGCGATTATTTCTTCGCTTCGTATGTCGCGTGGGCTGATGATCGGACCTGCGACGGCAGAGCTTCTCAAGATTCAGATCGGCTCGGCACACGCTGAGATCGATCGCGGAAGTCTGACGGTCAGCGGAATGAATCTGCAACGGCGAACAGGGGAGACGGTTGCGATCTCTTCGGCAGAGGTGCGAGAGGCGATCTCGGAGTGCCTTGATCAGATTATTTTCGTCATTCAGCAAACGCTCGAGCAGACGCCCCCCGAGCTGTCTTCCGATCTTTACGATTTCGGAATTGTACTGACGGGCGGCGGTGCGCTCTTGCCGGGACTTGCCAGACTTGTCAGCGAGCGTACGGGCATTCGCGTTCAGGTTGCGAAGAAACCGATGGAAAGCGTTTGTACGGGACTGCTTCGCGCGATGAATTACGCGGAGGAAAACGACGATATTTTTCGGTATCGGGAACGGTAACCGATCTTCCGTTTTTGAATGGAAAGAAAATTGAAAGAAAATTGAAAGAAAGGAGAATGCTTCGATGAGGACGGGAAAAATGAAGGTGTTTCTGATTTGCGCCGCGGTGGCGATCCTTCTGGCACTTTGCACGGCACTCTTTGCCGCTGTTGGCTTTACGGGCCCGATTCGGAGTATTTTCAAAACGGTAGCCAAGCCATTTTCGTGGTGCGGAACGCAGGTGGCAAACGCCGCCAACGGATTCTTCGAGGTCTTTTCCGAATACGACCGTCTGGTCGAGGAAAACGAGACGCTCAAAGAGGAGCTTTCTTCGCTCAAGGAGCAGGAGCGAGATGAAACGGTTCTGCGCGAGGAAAATGCGTGGCTCAAGGAACATTTGCAGATTTCGGACGGCGGCGCGAAGCTTCGCTTGAGCGAGGCAAGAGTGATCGGACGTTCGAGCGATAACTATTCGACGGTTCTGACGCTCAACCGAGGCTCGGCGCACGGCGTTTCGGTCAATATGCCCGTGCTGACGCCCGACGGTGTGTTCGGCTACGTCAAGGAAGCAGGACTCGATTGGTGTAAGGTGGTCAGTATTCTCGAAACGGTCAGCTCGGTCGGCGCGTATACCGATCGGAGCGGAGCGCTCGGCGTGGTGCAGGGCGAGCTTTCCTTGCGTGAGGAAGGGCGCTGTCTGATGACCTACATCGACAAGGACGCTGATCTTCGTATCGGCGACCGTGTTTATACCAGAGGCGGCAAAGAGAGTAACTATCCCCCCGATCTTCTGATCGGTGAGATCGTATCGATCGAAGCCGACGACGCGGGACTTGTCGTCGAAATTCAACCTGCGGTTGACGTCGATGCGATCGACACGCTGACAAGACTGATGGTCGTTTGCGGCTATGAGACGAGGAACTGAGATGAGAAGAACGAGAAGAGTACGGCGGAACTCGGGACGTCCGAATGGAATTCCCCCCGAGGTATTCAGAAGGATCATCGTTTACGGACTTCTGATTTTGGTGCTTTCGACGGCGATGAGCTCGGTCTTTGCTCAGCTCACTTGGCTTCCTGCCACGCCGGATCTGATGCTTGGTGCAGTGCTTGCGATTGCGCTTTTGGACGACCGACGGGCGGCGGCAATCGTTGCTGTGTTGGGCGGTGCCGCGGTAGACGCTCTTGGCGGTGTCGGCGCGTCGCTCAGTCCGCTGCTCTATCTTACCGTGATTCTTACGGTTGGATTTCTCAGCGAAAAAATGCTGTCGGGATTTCTCTCGTGGCTCATTTTGCTTCTTCCGTCGCTCGTTTTGCGCGCGGCGTTCAGCCTTTGTGGCTTTTGGATTTATACGGGGGGGATTTCTTTTGCGGGAGTTTTCACGGCAGTGCTTCTTCCCGAAGCAATTTCTACCCTGATCTTTTGCCTGCCGATCTATTGGTTGGTTGTCGTTTGCCTTTTGCCGATCAAGGACCGTCGGGATCGCGTAGTGCGGCAGTAAGCCGTTTTTTTGGAAAGGATTCTTATGAACAAACTGAAATTTTCTCTGGACCCCGTGACGGGCAGACTCTCCGAGAACGACGCAAAAAAATATTTTTCCACGTTCGGCGTTGCCGCCTGCTTCTTTATGATCGTGTATTATCTGAGCAGCTTTCTTTTGTCGTACGCTCTTTTGTTGTTTGCGCCTGCGTGGCTCGAAAACGGACTGGTCTCACAGATTTTTTCACTCATAACGCGCTATGGCATCGCGCTCCCGTTCTTCTTTTTGATCTTGCGCCGTCTGCCGAGTGACACGATGGCACCGACGCCGATGGGAACGAAGGCTTGGTGGCGAACGCTGTGTATCGCCCTTGCCTTTATGATGCTCGGAAACTATATTGGCAACTTTATTATTTCGCTGTTTGCTTCGGCGATGGGAAGCGCACCGACCAATCCCGTGATAAGTGCGACCGAGGGACAGCCCTTCTGGATCAATCTCATCTTTGTGGCACTGATCGGGCCGATTCTGGAGGAGCTTGTCTTCCGAAAGGTCGTGTGTGACCGTCTGCTTCCGCTCGGAGAGGGATACGCCGTGATTCTTTCGGCAGTGCTCTTCGGTCTGGCGCACGGAAACTTCTTCCAGTTTTTCTATGCAACAGCCCTGGGTGCGCTCTTTGCGGCGGTATACGTGAAGACGGGACGGCTTCGCTATTCGATAGCTTATCATATCATCATCAATTTCTTCGGTGGAGTCATCGCTCCTTGGCTTATTGAACGAATGGGACCGTGGCTGACCGAAGAGGGAATGGCAGAGCTTGTCGGACTTGCCGAAACCGATCCTGTGGCGCTTTTGAAAATCTGGCAGGTTTATCTGCTTCCGCTGATGGCGTATGAGGGAGTTTTCTTGATCGGCGCGATTCTCGGCGTGGTATTTCTCATCAAGGACCGACGCAAGATCCGCTTCGTCGAAGGACTTCTTCCCCCGCCGAAAGAGCACCGTGTATCAACGGTCTTCTGTAATGCGGGCATCGCGGCGGCGATTGCCGTCTTTGCGGGTCTATTTTTACTGTCGCTGATGTACTGAACCGTTACTGAAAAAACAGAGCATTTCAAAAAAGAGAGGACGCGCTATGAAACCCAGAACGCAACGGAATTCAACGGCATCTGCCGCGCGTCGCGGCTCTATCCGAGCGCTTGCGGTGGCGATCGTCTTCTTTGTGATTTGTCTGGCGTTTTTGATTGCCGTTGCCGTATTCCAGCTTCGGGGAAGTTCCCTGCTTCCGAAAGAAGATGGAGTGAAGAGAAGCTATACCGTACCGGGACTTCGCGGGGAGATCTACGATAAAAACGGGGTGCTTCTCGTGGGAAACGCGACGACGTACGACCTGATCTACGAGTATGGGGCAATGCCCGATACCCGTCGGCAGATCAACGATTCTCTGCTCAAAACGCTCGACGCGATCCGCGAAACGGGGAATGGTGACCGCCGCGCGGACGATTGGTTCATTTTGCAGGGAACCTATCCCGAAATGGAATTCGTGCCCGAACTCGGGGACAGAGATTCCGAGGAGTATTATTATTATAAAAAATTTCTCAGCCGTCAGGAAATGGAGCGCGAAGACACCGACGAAGAGGACGTGATGAACTATTTCGTCAAGCGCTATCAGCTCTCCGTGGCACGCTATACAAACGAGCAGATTACCGAATTGATGCGGCTTTATTATGAAATGGAGCGCGTGGATTTCGGACAGTATCAGTCCTATACGATTGCCAAGAATATCAATCAGAAGCTGATTACCCGTCTGGAAGAATCGAACATTGAGGGCGTGAATTTTGACGTTCAGGCAGAACGCGAATACGCGTATCCCGGCGTGGCTTCGCACCTTCTGGGACGGCTCGGAAAGATTACCGCCGAAAATGCCGAACAGTATATAGATGCGGGATATCCGCTGGATGCGCTGGTGGGGATTTCGGGCTGTGAGGCGGCGTTTGAGGAATATCTTCGCGGGCAGGACGGCGTGATGGTGATCCGTTACGATGACGACGGAAATCAGATTGAAAAATATTACGAAACACCACCGACGAGAGGCAACGACGTCTATCTGACGATCGATATTGCATTGCAGATCGCGACCGAGGAAAGCTTGAAGGAAAACGTCGACCGCGTTGCTACTGCCAAGGGGGGAGCAATTACGGTGCTCGATCCCAACACGGGCGCGCTTCTGGCAAGCGCTACGTATCCGACCTACGATCTGTCAAAATTTGACAGTGTGGCATATTATAATTCTTTGCGCGAAAACCCGCGTTCTCCGCTCTTGAACCGAGCCTTGCAGGGCGTGTATGCCCCCGGTTCGACCTACAAGATCGGTGCGGCGATGGCGGGACTTGAAACGGGCAAGATCACGGCAGACGACCGAGTGGACTGTCATCGGGTGTACCCGAAGTATGACCGTCCGACCTGTCTGGATTCCCACGGACCGCTCGACGTGATCGGTGCGATCCGACATTCCTGCAATATCTTTTTCTATCACCTCGGAGATCTTCTCGGAGTCGAGGCGATGACCGACTATACGACGCGTCTTGGACTTGGCGCAGAGACGGGGCTTGAGCTTGGAAGCGGCAAAGGAACCGCCGCAACCGACAGCGGAAATCCTGCCGATACGGTTCGTGCCGCGATCGGACAGTCGACGCACGGTTATACGCCGTTGCAGCTCAGCGTTTATCTCTCGTCGGTCGTCAACGGCGGTACGCGGTATCGGGCGCATATTCTCGATTCGGTGAAAAAGTATTACACGAAAGAACTTGTGTACGAGCCCTCGGTTGAGGTGTTGGACAAGGTCGATTTTTCGGAAGAGACTTACGCTACCCTCATGGAAGGAATGCGGCAGGTGGTTTCCGAAAGTGAGACGCTGACGCAGTATTTTTCGGACGTTGGCGCGCAGGTCGGCGGAAAAACGGGTACGGCGGAAGTGGCGGGACGCGTGGATTACGCGCTCTTTTCCTGCTTCGCGCCGCTGAATGCGCCGGAGCTGGTCGTGTCCTGTGTGATCGAAGAAGGACGGTACGGCGCGAATGCCGCGCGTGCGGTGATCGGTGTGTTGGAAGAATATTTTTCCGACAATACTTGACAATTTTTCAGATAAGGTATATAATTAATCATTATTTGCTACGGAAAGGACAATGAAAATGAACAAGAACGTTCCCGAAATCTTTGGCAGTATGGTCTTTAACGACGACGTGATGCGTGAGCGACTGCCCAAAGAGGTGTATAAATCTCTGATGAAGACGATCGCGACGGGAAAAACGATCGACGCGTCGGTTGCCGACGTGGTGGCAAACGCCATGAAGGACTGGGCAATTGAAAAGGGTGCGACGCACTATACGCATTGGTTCCAGCCTCTGACGGGTGTTACGGCAGAAAAGCACGATTCCTTTATTTCGCCCGTCGGAAACTGCAAGGTCGTGATGGAGTTTTCGGGAAAAGAGCTGATCAAGGGCGAATCCGATGCCTCTTCCTTCCCCTCGGGCGGTCTTCGCGCTACCTTTGAGGCAAGAGGATACACGGCGTGGGATCCCGCGTCGTATGCCTTTGTCAAGGACGGCTCGCTCTACATTCCTACCGCCTTCTGTTCTTATACGGGAGAAGCGCTCGACACCAAAACGCCTCTGCTCCGTTCGATGGACGCGATCAATGCGCAGGGACTTCGACTGCTTCGCCTCTTTGGCGATATGACGACCAAGCGTCTTTCGACGACGGTCGGCGCCGAGCAGGAATATTTCATTATTGATAAGGAAATGTATGATCTGCGCAAGGATCTGCAGTTTACGGGACGCACGCTCTTCGGCGCCCCCGCCCCCAAGGGACAGGAGCTGGAGGATCATTATTTCGGCCCGCTCAATTCGAGAATCAGCGCCTTTATGGCAGAGCTCGACGAGCATCTGTGGCGATTGGGCATCAACTCGAAGACCAAGCACAATGAAGCGGCGCCCGCACAGCACGAGCTCGCACCCATTTACGCAACGACCAATATGGCGGTCGATCAGAACCTTCTGATTATGGAATATATGAAGAAGATTGCGGAGAAGCACGGACTCGTGTGTCTGCTTCACGAAAAGCCCTATGCAGGTGTCAGCGGATCGGGCAAGCACAATAACTGGTCGATCTCGACCGATACGGGCAAGAATCTGCTGGACGCAGGCAAAACACCGGCCGAAAACCTTAAGTTTATGCTGATTCTCGCCGCTATCATCAAGGCGGTGGACGATCATCAGGATCTTCTGCGTCTGTCGGTTGCCAGTGCGGGCAACGATCACCGTTTGGGATCAAGTGAGGCACCCCCTGCCGTTGTTTCGATCTTCCTTGGTGAAGAGCTTGGACAGATCATTCAGTCGATTGTCGACGGAAAGACGTACAAGGGAGCACGCGCGGGTATTATGGACCTTGGAATTCCCACGATTCCGACCTTCCGCAAGGATACCACCGACCGCAACCGTACATCGCCCTTCGCTTTTACGGGCAACAAGTTCGAGTTCCGTATGCTGGGCTCCTCGCAGAACATTGCAATGCCCAACACCGTGCTCAACACCGCTGTTGCCAAGACCTTCTCTGAGTTTGCGGACATTTTGGAGAACGCCGAAAACTTTGACGTGGCGCTTGCAAAGCTG
>JAZOSZ010000283.1:0-3149 GCA_045657365.1 Eubacteriales bacterium | reverse complement strand
TCCGTATGGACACGGACACCACAACGTCAAGATATTCCTATGAAGAAATACTTGGAAAATTCCGCAGACACGAAGCCGACGTGCTTTTAGGCACACAGATGGTGACCAAGGGACACGACTTTCCCAACGTGACGCTGGTGGGCGTTCTGCTTGCCGATGCGTCGCTGTACCTTGACGATTACCGCGCCGCCGAGCGAACCTTCTCCCTTTTAACTCAAGTCATAGGCAGAGCGGGACGCGGCGACAAAAAAGGCATTGCACTCATTCAGACCAATAACCCCGATCACGAATGTATCCGACTCGCCTGTGCGCAGGACTACGAGCGCTTTTACGAAAACGAAATCCGTCTTCGCAAGCTCCTCGTTTTCCCGCCCTTCTGCGACATCGTTCTGCTCGGACTCACCTCTGCCGACGAAACAGAGCTTTCCCGCGCGGGCGTTCGTTTGTCGGGGCGATTGGCCGAGCTGACGAAAAACGACTTTCGCGACGTCCCCGTCGTCTCCTACGGTCCGTTCGAGGCGCCCGTCTATAAGGTGGAAAATAAATACCGATTGCGAATGATCGTCAAGTGCCGCCTCAACAAGCGCACGCGCGCGCTCTTTTCGACACTTCTCTCGGAATTTTCGGCAGCATCGGAAAGAACGCTTTCGCTTTCGATCGACTTTAACCCCTCTTCCCTTTGACTCCCCTACCAAAATTATTATATTTCTAATTCATTTCATATTTGGAGAAGATTATGGCAAAACTGAAAATAGTCAAGGTCGGCGATCCTGTACTTCGTAAGATCAGCCGCCCCGTAGAAAACGTCACCCCCAGAATCCTGACCTTACTGGACGATATGATCGAAACGATGCGCGCCGCAAACGGTGTCGGACTTGCCGCACCGCAGGTCGGCGTCCTTCGCCGTATCGTCGTCATTGAAACCGAAGAAGACGGACTCTTTGAGCTGATCAACCCCAAGATCATCGCTTACTCGGGTGAGCAGGAAAGCGAAGAGGGCTGTCTGTCGGTCCCCGGTCGCTGGGGAATTACCCGCCGTCCGATGCACGTCACGGTACGTGCAATGAACCGAAAGGGTGAGACCGTCGATTATACGGGCTCGGGTCTGCTTGCCAAGGCATTCTGCCACGAGCTTGACCACCTCGACGGAAAGCTCTATATCGACTGCGCCATTCGTATGCTCGACAACTAAGAGGTACGCCGATGAAGATTTTATTTATGGGAACCCCCGATTTCGCGGTCTTCTCACTCAAAGCTCTCTATGAAGCGGGACACGAGATTCTCGGCGTCGTTACTCAACCCGATAAACCGAAGGGGCGCGGCTATCAGATGATGCCTCCCCCCGTCAAGGTTGCCGCCGAGGAACTCTCTCTGCCCGTGTATCAGCCGAACACCCTCAAGGACGAAGCCTTTGCCGAGCTTCTTTCGAAGCTCTCGCCCGAGGTCATCGTCGTCGTCGCTTACGGAAAGATCCTACCGAAAAACGTCCTCGATTTTCCGAAGCACGGCTGTATTAACGTCCACGGATCGCTTCTGCCCGAATATCGCGGTGCCGCGCCGATGCAACGTGCCATCATCGACGGAAAGAAAGCAACGGGAATCACCACGATGTATATGGACGTCGGACTCGACACGGGGGATATGCTTCTTCGCGAAGAGCTTCCGATCGAAGAGGACGACAACTTTGAAACGGTTCACGATAAGCTCGGCGCGCTCGGTGCGTCGCTCATCGTCAAAACGATTTCCGCCGTACAGAACGGCACTCTCACGAGAATTCCGCAAAGCAACGAAGGTGCAACCTACGCACAAAAAATCACGAAGGAAGATTGTCTCCTTGATTTTTCCCGCGATGCGCGTACCGTCCACAATCAGATCCGCGGACTCTCGCCCATTCCCCTCTCCCTGACACACACACCCGACGGAAAGCTTCTGAAGGTCACCTCGGCAAAGATTGCCGACGAAGAAGCAGCGCACACAGAGTTCGGAAAAGTTCTTTCGTTCGAGGAGGGCATCACGGTTGCCTGCGGACGCGGCAGCGTCACGCTTCTTGGCGTGCTTCCCGAAGGAAAATCCAGAATGTCTGCCACCGATTTCATTCGCGGACGTAAGGTATCGATCGGGGATATTTTGAAATAAGAAAACAAGGAATCTACCATTATGATTTTTGGATTATTTGCTTTCGACTGGACCATTCTTCTGCTCATTCCGGGAATGCTGTTTGCCATTTGGGCACAGTTCAAGGTACAGTCGACCTACAAACAATATTCCCGTTATCCCACGAGAAGAGGTATGACGGGTGCCGAGGCCGCGCGCAAAATTCTCGATCAGAACGGTCTGAACCACGTCCGCATCGAGCATATCCGCGGACATCTCAACGACCACTTTGACCCGAGAGCAAACGTCATTCGCCTCTCGGACGCCGTGCACGACTCGGCAAGTCCCGCCGCCATTGGCGTTGCGGCACACGAGGCGGGTCACGCGGTACAATACGCGAAGAAATATCTTCCGATGAAATTCCGCGCCCTCATCATTCCCGCCACGCGTTTTGGCTCGGTGATGGCAATTCCGCTCTTTTTCATCGGTCTGATCTTTGCCTACGAGCCGCTGATGTTTGCGGGCATTCTGCTCTACGGCGCGATCGCACTCTTCCAGTTCGCCACGCTCCCCGTAGAATTCAACGCCTCGGGACGCGCAATGAAAACCCTGCGCGCTTCGGGAATGCTCACCGAAGACGAGCTGGGCGCGGCAAGACAGGTGCTGACCGCCGCAGCGCTGACCTACGTGGCAGCACTCGTTTCTTCCCTTCTCACCCTACTTCGTCTTCTGATTTTAGCCAACGGACGGCGAAGAGACTAATTCCAACACCAAGGAGACCTTATGAGCCCGAGAAAGCTTGCGTTTTCGCTGTTGCAAAAAGCCGAAACGAACGATCAGTATCTCAATATTGCCCTCGACCACGCCCTGGAAGCGTCTTCTCTGGGCGAGCTTGACCGCGCACTTGCCGCAACGCTCGTCTATGGTGTAACCGAACGCAGACTCACGCTCGACTACCAGATCGCGCGCCTTTCGTCGCGCCCGACCGACGAACTCGACCTCGCCGTCAGAACGGCACTTCGCCTCGGACTCTATCAGCTTGCCTACCTTGACCG
>JAZOSZ010000282.1:0-2260 GCA_045657365.1 Eubacteriales bacterium | reverse complement strand
AGAAACAACGCTGACCGTACCGTTCTGTACGCCGGATGCGGCAACGATCTCGAGGATCTCCTTCTTGATGTCATGGAAGGTGGGGATCCAGCCTCTGGACTGGAGCTCGATTTCTTTTTGAAAAACCTTGAATTCCATAGTATTTTTCTCCTTATTTTTAATTTTTTTAACTTACTTTGTGTGACGCTCGTCCCAAGCCTTACGGACGGCGGCAATCATCTCATCGACCATTGCGGCTCTGTCGGCTGCCTTGGCAACGCCCGAGGAAGATCCCGTAGCGTCGGCGCCCGCGATAATGGTGTTGTAGACGTCCTCACCGTTCGAGATGCCTGCGGCGGTCAGTACGAGAATGTCGGGGTTGACTTCCTTGACCGACTTGGTAGCGGCTTCGACGTACTCGGGACCAACGCTGACGCCCGTTCCAATCAGCTCGGAAGGCTCGGCAACGATGATATCGGGTGCGAGGGTGGCAATCTTTGCGGCGTCTGCCATCGAATCGGCGCAAACGATCGTGGTCAGTCCCACCTCGTTGGCTCTCTTGATCGTCTCGGCAAGTACCTCAAAGCTGACGGGCTTCTCTACGTGGTTGAGCATTACGCCGTCCGCACCTGCGGCAACGAGAGATTCGGGGAGAATATCGGCAAGACCTCTGCCGGGAACGATAGGATCCATGTGGGGAGCAAATACGTGAATATGCTTGGTTGCTTCTCTGACGCGGCGAATGTCCACGACGGGCGTGGTGAAGATAATGTCTACGCCGTACTTTTCGGAAGCGGCATCTGCGGCAAGCGCCAGATCAAGAATGTCGTCGCCGTAAAGATAAGACTTCGGGCCGATCTCAAAGAAGGGAAGCTTTACTGCTTTCTGGTTCATAAAAAACAACCTCTTTTCTTTCTGAATTTCCATTCATCATTATACCTTATTTTCCCTCGCGCGTCAATAGCTTTTTGCGAAAAAAACGCGTCTTTCCCAAAAAAGAAACGGCTTTTTTGTATTTTTCTTTGCAAAAAGAAAAAAATAATTTTCTTTTTCAAAAATCTCTTGCAATCGCTGGGAAACTGTGCTATAATAATACGGTAAAATTTTAACGAAATCAAGGAGAATTCTTATGCTTAGTAACGCTGCTCTTACCGCCGCAAAAGCGGCATACGATATCGAGGCGGAATGTCTTGCCGAGATGAAAAATCATTTTGACGAGGAAGCTTATGCCAAAGCTGTAGCTCTCTTGGCAAATGCCGAGCGTATCGGTGCTGCCGGCTGCGGTCATTCGGGCATTGCCTGCCAGCATTTCTGTCACCTGATGTGCTGTATCGAGCGTCCCGCGCGCTTTATTTCCCCCGCCGAGGCAATTCACGGCGCTACGGGATTTCTGCAGAAGGGCGACGTGATGGTATTTGCGTCCCGCGGTGGCTCGACGAAGGAGCTTTTCCCGATTCTTGACATTTGTCATTCCAAGGGTGTACACGTCATCACCATCACCGAAAATCTCGACTCTCCCCTCGCGAAGGGTGCGGACGTTGTGCTCAAGCAGTACGTCAACCGTGAGACCGACAAGTACAATATGCAGGGAACGACCTCGACGACCGCGCTTTGTATGATTTTCCACGTATTGCAGACCGCGCTGATCGAAGAGACCGATTATCAGAAGGAACAGTTCGCCGTGATTCATCCGGGCGGAGCCGTAGGCGACCGTCTGACGGGCGGCAAGGGTGTCTGAGATGAGTACGGGCATCGGACGAGCCAAAATTGACCGTCGCAGAGCCGAGATTCTTCACCTGCTGTCTTCGGAGGGAAAGGTTTATATTTCCGACCTCTGCTCGCGCTTCGGGACGTCTCCCGTAACGATTCGCAACGATCTGGATACGCTTGCCGAGGAAGGAAAGCTGATCCGTATGACGGGCGGTGCCGTTCCGCTTCGTAGCGAACAGACGAAATCGGGCGCACCGATCGACCGCTGGGAACAGAAAAAAGAGATCGCACACCGCGCCGCCCAAGAGATTCGCGACGGAGATACGCTCTTTATCAACTCGGGTACGACCACCGCGCTCTTTGCCGAAGAGCTGCGTGCCAAAAAAGATCTGAAGATCGTGACGAACTCGGTCGATATTGCCACTCAGCTTGGCGCGATTCCTTCGTTTCACGTCATTCTTCTGGGCGGAATGATCAACTCCCATTCTCGTTTTACCTTCGGGGAAAATTCGCAGGAGCAGATCGTCCGCTTCGGTGCTGACGTTGCCGTGCTTTCGGTTGACGGCAAAAC
>JAZOSZ010000281.1:0-2844 GCA_045657365.1 Eubacteriales bacterium | reverse complement strand
GTGGTCGCCGGGGCAGCCGGAGAAGGTGATCACGGTGTCAACACCGAGCTTTTCAGCCAGCAGCACTGCCTCGCGGAAATCGCGGTCGTAGCCGTCTGCGATCTCCTTATTGGGGTGTACGGGGTTACCGGGGCAAGCCAGCGCGCAGATCTCTACGTCATACTTCTTGAAGGTAGCAACGAACTCGTCGTACTTCTTCTCGTCTGCGAGAAGCTCTGCGGGGTTGCAGTGTGCCTTTCCGGGGTATCCGCCCGCACCGATCTCTACGGTGTGAACGCCGAGTCCCGAAAGGATCTTCAGGGTTTCGTCCAGAGTCTTTGCTCCGTACAGGTTAGCAAGTACGCTAAGTTTCATAATCATTCTCCTTTTTATGTTCTAAAAATTTAATATCTCTGTAATATTTGCCTCCACCTTTGGGGGAGGTGGCTGAGCGTAGCGAAGTCGGAGAGGGTACATCAGAACGCCCTCTCAGTCACCTTCGGTGACAGCTCTCCCAATGGGCGAGCCTTTTTACATATTCACCTTATTCTTCTTCCATCTGCTCCATCAGGCGTTTGTTGAACTCTTCTGCCGTATTGTAGCCGAGCTTCTTCTGACGGTTGTTCATCGCGGCAACCTCTAAGATGATCGCCATATTTCGTCCCGGGTGGACGGGAATCGTGATCGACGGAACGTCGATTCCGAGAATGTTCATCGTCTCCTCGTCAAGTCCGAAGCGGTCGTAGACCTTCTCCGAATCCCACCGTTCGAGATTGACCACAAGGTCGATTCGCTCGGTTGCCTTGACCGAACCCATACCGAAAAGTCGGCGGACGTCGACGATGCCGATACCGCGAAGCTCGATGTAGTAACGAATAAGGTCGGGCGCCGTGCCGACGAGCGTCTTTGCCGAGACTCGCTTGATCTCGACGGCGTCATCTGCCACCAGACGGTGTCCGCGCTTCACAAGCTCGATCGCCGTTTCACTCTTTCCGATGCCGCTGTCGCCAAGAATCAGCATACCTTCACCGTAGACCTCGACGAGCACGCCGTGACGCGTGATTCTCGGGGCAAGCTGGGTATTCAGCGAAGCAATCAGTGCCGCCATAAAAGAACTCGTGCGCTCGATCGTACGCAGAAGTGGAATTTCGTACTGCTTGGCAAGTGCCTTCATATCGGAGTCGATTTCCAGCGCCGAGGTGATAATCAGGGCGATCGGCTGCTTCTCAAAGAATTTTTCAATGCGCGAATGGCGCTTCTCGGTCGAAAGCTCGCACAGATATTGATGCTCCGCGCGTCCGATGATCTGAATTCGGAAGGACTCGAAAATCTCCATAAAGCCTGTCAGCGCAAGTCCCGGACGGGAAACCTCGGGGCTGACTACCATAATTTCTTCGGCAGGTCGCGGCATTACCACGCTCTCCAAGGAAAATTCTTCAATGACCTTGGATAACGGAATCGTATAACTTGATTGCATAAGCGCTCCTTTCTTTCCACTTTCGGATTTCTATTTATCATTATACCATATTCCCCCGTGAATTGGAAGAATTTATGCAAGATTTTTTCTGTTTTTTCAAAATTTTTTCAAAAAATTGCGGGCGAAAGGCAAATATTCACAGTATCGTCACAAAAGTATTGTATAATTAAAATGTATATTTATGTTTGAAACGAGGTTCTTTATGAAAACTCTTTTACGGTGTACTGCCCTTCTTCTGGCGCTTCTTCTTCTCTGTCCCGCGCTCCTCGCTTGTGCGAAGGACAAGCCCTCGGTGAATGCCGAGCAGGTCGTGGGTACGGCGGACGGCGTCAAAATCCGTTACGACGAGCTTTATTTCCTGATCAAAACCTACGAAGAAACGCTTCGCGCCAAATATGAGGGCGATGCGGAAGGCTTTGCCGAGGCGCTGGACGAGCTGGCGCGCGAGGAGCTTCTTGCCAACGCCGCCATTCTCCGTCTTTGTGAAAAGCACGGTCTTTCCTACAAGGAAAGCGCCCTCTCCGATGACGTTGACACTCGGCTCGAATCGATTCTCTATACCGATTTCGGCGGAGACGAGGACGCTTACCACGCCTCTTTGGAAGAAAACGGTCTGACCGAGCGCTATCTGCGCTACACGCTGGGACTTGATATTCTCTACGGCGAGCTGACGAGCATTTATCCGAGCGAGGGATTGGTCGTGACCGACACTCCTCAGCTTCTGACCTATATCAAGAATCATTTCATCTGTGTCTACCACGTCGCGCGCTTCAATGAAGCGCCCGAGGAAGACTACGCCAACCGCCAAGTGATGACGAAGGCGCGCCGCGATCTGATCACGGGACAGAAGACGATGTACGAGCTGATCGGCTCGACGGTCAACGAGGACTTTTCCGACGTTTCGGGCAAAGGACATTACCTGACGCGCGGCACGTGGGACGAGACCTACGAAGACGCCGCGTTTGCTCTCTCGGTCGGTGAGGTCAGCGAGGTCGTTCTGGCGACGGGGGTAAGTCCCAAGACGGGGGCGACCGTGCCGACCTACTACGTGATTCAGCGTGCCGAGCTTGACGAGGACTATATCGAAAAGAATCTTTCGGACTTTCAGGACGAATATTACGCAAGCGTGATCTATTCCGATCTGACCGAGCTTCGAGAATCGATGAGCTTTGAGCCGAACTCTTTCTACGATTCTCTTGACCTTACGAATCTTCTTCCCCCCGAAGAGAACAACAACACGCTCGTGATCGTTCTCTGTACCGTCGGCGGCGTTCTGCTCATCGGCGGCGGTATCACGGCGATTCTGCTCATCAGAAGAAAGAAGAAAAAGAACTCCTTCTAAGAAAATTGTTTTTCCTATGTTCGCATAAACCGAAGCCTCTCACTCC
>JAZOSZ010000280.1:0-5762 GCA_045657365.1 Eubacteriales bacterium | reverse complement strand
CTCTTGGTGAGCTGTTCGGCGTCGTAATCGCTCAGCGCGTATTCCTCGGTGTAGCGCGCGCGCTTGACCTCGGGAAATTCGGGGAGTGACTGCTTGATTTCGTCAAACCAAGCGTCGTCGATCACGACGGGCATCACGTTGGGATCGGGGAAGTAGCGGTAATCGCCTGCCGTTTCTTTGGTTCTCATTGCAAAGCTCTTGCCCTTGATATCGTCCCAACGGCGCGTTTCCTGACGGAGCACCTCGGTTCCGTTTTCGAGCGCGTCGATGTGTCTTGCCGTTTCGTATTCGATCGCGCGTTTGATTGCTTCGATCGAGTTCATATTTTTCATTTCCGCGCGGACGCCGAGCTTGTCGCTACCTTCGGGGCGAACCGAAAGGTTGACGTCGCAACGCATCGTTCCGTGCGCCATTTCGCACTCTGCGACCTTCGCGTAGCGGAGCAGGGTCTTGAGGCGCTCAAGGTAAGCTTCGACCTCTTCGGCACTCGACAGATCGGGCTGGCTGACGATCTCAATGAGGGGGACGCTCGTACGGTTGAAGTCAACGTGCGTGGTATCCTCACGGATATCGTGGACGAGCTTTCCTGCGTCCTCTTCCATGTGGATCTGCTTGATTCTTACCTGCTTTTTGCCCTTCGAGGTTTCGATCTCGACAAGACCGTTGACGGCGACGGGGGCAAACCACTGCGTCGTCTGGTAAGCGGCGGGCAGGTCGGGGTAATAGTAGCTCTTCTTATCGAAGGTGGTGGTACGGTTGATGTCACAGTTCAGCATCAATCCCGCCTTCATTCCGAAATCGACCACGCGACGGTTGACGACGGGGAGCATTCCCGGCATACCGCAGCACGCGGGGCAGACGTGGGAATTGGGGTCTGCGCCAAAGGAGTGTGCCGAGCAGGAGCAGAAAATCTTGGACTTGGTGGCAAGCTCTACGTGAACTTCCAGTCCGATGACGGTTTCGTATCTCATCTTACGCATTCTCCTTTGTCAGAATCTTTGCCGCATCGAGCAGAGCGTTCTCGGAGAAGCTTCTGCCGATGAGCTGTACGCCCGAAGCGACGACGGCGGGAAGACCCGTGATCGAAGCGGGGGCGGTGTAGCGGTTTTCTTCAAACGCCTCATGCGGATTTTCTGCCACGGTTGCTTCGGAATAGGTCATCGCCGAAGTAGCGGGGAGAAGCAGCGCGTCAAATTCGCCGAAGAGCTTTGCGAATTCCTCGCAAATGACACGGCGGGTTCGCAGGCACTTGTCGTAAACTTTCTTGTAATTTTCGGTCGAGAGGGTCTCCGAGCCGAAGAGAATGGCGGTCTTAAGAAGCTTGCCGAACGCTTCGGTGCGGCTGTTGGTATAAAGCTCGTCAATGCCCGAGAAATTCTCGGCACGGTAGCCGTACTTGACACCGTCATAGCGCGAGACGTTGTTGCAAAGCTCGGCGCTCATCAGTACGTTCCAAGCGGGACGGGCGGCAGCGATGATCTCGTTATCGATCTCCACGATCTCCACACCGTTGGCTTGGAAGGCTTTGACGGCTTCGTCAATCTTTTTGGTGACGGCTTCGTCTGCTTTGAAATTCTTCAGAAGCGCGATGCGGCGAACGGGTGTTGCGTCGTTTGCTTTGGCACAAGCTTCGTCCGAAAGGCTTGTTCCGTCCTTGGCGTCGTGACCTGCGATGACGTCGAGCAGGGTACGGCAGTCACTTGCGGTCTTCGCGAGGACGCTGACCGTCTCGCCCGAGCAAGCTACGGGAACCGTTCCGTAGCGCGAAACTCTTCCATAGGTCGGCTTGACGCTGACGAGTCCCGACTGCGCGGCGGCACGGCGGGGAGCGCCGTTGACGTCAAGGCAGAGAGCCGCAGTAGCATCGCCTGAAATCAGCAGATTTGCGGCGGCATTTTTCAGAATACCGTTTTCGGTGAGTGCGCCGCGATAGCAGGTTTCGCCGAGAAGGTCAATGGCAAATTCACCGACGTCGGCTTTGCCTGCCGTGGCATAGCCTGCGGCTTTGGCACGGGTGAGCGCCTCGGCTTCCAGCAGACTCAGATAGCCGTCGAGCATCTTAGAACCTGCCGTGGTGGGGGCATCGGTCGTCAGAAGCATCTGGTCGACGATGATTTTTTTGTTCATTTCGTTCATCTCTTCGTCCCCCTTCTTATTCTACGACCTTGGGAACGCACCAATATCCCTCGTCGGTTTCGGGTGCGCCCGCCTGCAGATTTTCGCGTGCAAATTTCTGATCGACGACGTCCTCGCGAACGACGGTCAGAATCGGCATCACGTGGACCATTCTCTCGACCTCTTGGGTGTCGATTGCGTCCAATGCGGTAAGATCGTCGGATCTTTTCTCGAAGAAAGCGAGAACGCTTTCTTTTTCTTCCTCGGTCAGACGGAGCTGATTGAGCAGCTCGAGTCTGCGAAGAATTTCTCTATCCATTTTCATTGTAATCGAAACTCCTTTATTTAAGAGTAGGTCAATCTCTGACCTTGATATGAACCTCGCGGAGCTGCTGCTCAGTGACTTCGCCGGGGGCGCCCATCATCAGATCCTGCGCGTTTCCGTTGAGCGGGAAGGCGATGACGTCACGAATGGTCTCTTCCTCGGCAATGAGCATAATCATACGGTCAACACCGGGTGCCATACCTGCGTGAGGCGGTGCGCCGTAGGAGAACGCCGTATAGAGCGCGCCGAATTTTGCCTTGAGGTCTTCCTCACCGTAGCCGGCAATTTCGAAGGCTTTTCTCATAATCTCGGGGTTGTGGTTACGAACGGCACCCGAGGAGAGCTCGACGCCGTTACATACGATATCGTACTGATAAGCGAAGATCTCGAGCGGATCCTTATGGAGCAGTGCGTCCATACCGCCCTGAGGCATCGAGAAGGGGTTATGCGTAAAGTCGATTTTGCCCGTTTCTTCGTTCAGCTCGTACATCGGGAAATCGACGATGAAGCAGAATTCAAAGGAATCCTTTTTGATAAGACCCAGCTCGTTTCCGATCCAGGTTCTCATCTCACCTGCGAGCTTATTGATGACCGAGGCGCTGTCACTGATGAAGAAGAGCGAGTCGCCTTCCTTGATACCGCAAAGCTCACAAAGCTCTGCCTTCTGTTCGTCGGTGAGGAACTTTGCGATCGGTCCCTTGAATTCGCCCTCTTCGAGGGTGATATATCCGCAACCGAATTTCATACCGATACTTCTCGAATAAGCGTCGATTGCCTTTTCAAAGGCTTTCTTTCCGTCGCCCTCACCGTCCTTTTTGACGAGGTAGTTGGCAACGATACCGCGAACGAGCTTGTTTTTGAAGGGAACGGTGCGTCCGTTGATCGTGAGAAATTCGTGCTTTGCGAAGAAGTCGGTCAGATCCTCAATGATGAGGGGGTTGCGAAGGTCGGGCTTATCCGAGCCGTACTTGAGCATTGCGTCTGCAAAGGTGATACGGCGGAAGGGGGGCTTGGAGACCTTTTTGTCGGTGAATTTCGTGAATGTGTTGTAAACAACGGTTTCAGCGACGGCGAAGACGTCTTCCTGCGTTGCAAAGGACATCTCAAAGTCGAGCTGATAGAATTCTCCGGGCGAACGGTCCTGACGCGCGTCTTCGTCGCGGAAGCAGGGCGCGATCTGGCAATAGCGCTCAAATCCCGAAGCCATCAGAAGCTGCTTGAACTCCTGAGGTGCCTGGGGAAGGGCGTAGAATTTGCCCTTGTGCTTACGGCTGGGAACGAGATAGTCACGCGCACCCTCGGGAGAGGACGCCGTCAGAATGGGCGTCTGGATTTCAAGGAAGCCCATTTCTTCCATCTGTGCGCGCAGGTAGCTGACGATCTTGGCGCGGAGCACGATGTTGTTGTGAATCTTGCGGTTACGAAGGTCAAGATAACGATATTTTAATCTGACCTCTTCACGCGTCAGAGTCGACGCGTCGATCTCGAAGGGGAGTCCGAGCTGGCAGGGACCGAGAACCTCGATCTTGTCTGCCTTGACCTCGACCTCGCCCGTGGCGATTTTGGCATTGACCGTTTCTTCGTCACGCTTCGTAACCTCGCCCTCGATGAGAACGACGGTTTCCTTGGAAATGCCCGAAAGCATTGCGTCGTCCGAGAAGACGATCTGCGTCACGCCGTAGTGGTCGCGCAGGTCAACGAAGAGAACGCCGCCGTGGTCACGGACGGTTTCTACCCAACCCGTGAGGGTGACGGTTTTTCCGATATGCTCCGTGCGGAGCTCGTTACAAGTATGAGTTCTTAACATAGTTTCAAACCTCCCAAACAAATTTATGAGTATATTTTTTGACAAATTTTAGCGAAGGGAAAAAAGAAAAGCCTTCCGTCCCGTTATGGGACGAAAGGCAAGCTTCCGCGATACCACCCAAATTGACCGCCTGAGCGATCCACTCAATTTCCTCTTTCGCGAGGTACGTGCGGTTCTACTGACCGAGGACGGCGTTCTTCCGCAAGCTCCGAAGTGTTTTTCCCACAAGGCTTGCTACCGTGTTTCCAGCTCCCACGGCTCTCTGTCAGCGCATCGTTGCGGTACTCTCTTCATCATTGCTACAAATATAATGATATAATTCGCAGATATTATACCACGATTTTTGGGAATTGTCAAGAAAAACGCAAAAAAAATTATAAAATAAATTCTCCGCAAAGCTCGGTTTTGAGAAATTTTTTGAGTTCTTCTTCCGAAAAACCCAAGGAAAGACCGACAAGAAGCTTGGCATAGGTCATCTCGGGGGTCATACGCGAGAGGGGAATTGCCCCATTGCGAAGAGCTTCTCCCGTTGTTTCATAGGCATACGCCTTCTCGTTACAGGGGGAGAGAAAGACGGGGATATGTCGTTGCTCGGCTTGGCGAAGAAACCACAGAAGCGAGGTGCTTTCGTCGGGAGCGACACAAGCCGTACTCGAATGGTAGGTTCCGTGAAGCACGGCGGCGACGTTGTCGAGCGTGAAGTGGCGGTAGTCAAGACCGACGTAGGGCTCGATGCGGAGTACCGAGGGAAGAAGTTTTCCGACGCGGAAGAGAAGCGGTTCTTTTGCCATCGTGGACTCGGAAATGACGGTAGAGATCGGCGTCATATCGGCACTGAAGAAATCGTCGGAATGGTTTGCACATTGGCGCAGATGTGCGCCGCGGTGCAGATAGGTTACGCCGTCCGAATTGCGGTAGACGGCGTACACCCCGCGCAAATTACCCGTGGTGATCAGCTCGACTGCCGCGCGGAAATTTTCGTTTCCGTTGGTTTCCTTGTGCGTCAGGGGAAGCTGTGCCGAAACGAGAAAGAGGGGGCAGGGGATTCCCGCAAGAAGAAGTGAAAGAAGACTTGCCGTATAGGCGAGCGTATCGGTTCCGTGGAGGACGATGATGCCGTCGTACGCTGAAAAATCGCAGGTGCGGAATTCGTCCAGCAGCCGATTCCAATGAGCAACGGTCATATTTTCACTGAGAATGTTGAGCGGAAAATGAGCGTCAAAGCTGACGCCGTCGCCGTAAGATTTTCGGTAATTCTGAACGATCAGCGCTTCTGCCTTGTGCGTATCCGAGGCACGTTCTCCGTCTCCGCGGTCGAAGGAACAGATCGTTCCCCCTGTCAGGATCAACAGAATCTTTTTTGATGCCATAGCGTGATCTCCTTTCATTTCATATCGTTTTTATTATAGCATAACCGAGCTTTTTTTGTCAATACGGGGAGCAATGCAAAAAGAGTGCCAAGATATGTTGACGCGCCGTAACGAAGGTTTACGCGGAACTAAAAAAGGCTCCCCT
>JAZOSZ010000279.1:0-12691 GCA_045657365.1 Eubacteriales bacterium | reverse complement strand
GGATGATATCAAGGGTAAGACCTTCGTCGTATCGGGCTTCGGTAACGTAGCTTGGGGTACGGTCAAGAAGATCAACGAGCTTGGCGGTAAGGTTGTGACCATTTCGGGTCCCGACGGTTACATCTACGATCCCGATGGCGTTGCTACCGAGGAGAAGATCAACTTTATGCTTGAGATGCGTGCTTCGTGCCGCAACCGCGTTCAGGACTATGCTGACAAGTTCGGCGTTGAGTTCTTCGCAGGTCAGAAGCCTTGGGGTGTCAAGGCTGACATTCTGATGCCTTGCGCAACTCAGAATGAGGTTGGTATGGCTGAGGCAGAGCAGATCGTTGCCAACGGCGTGAAGTACTACGTTGAGGTTTCCAACATGCCTACGACCAACGAGGCAGTTGCATATCTCAAGGCCAACGGCGTCTTCGATGCTCCTTCGAAGGCAGTAAATGGCGGCGGTGTTTCGGTTTCCGGACTTGAAATGTCGCAGAACTCGATGCGTTACAGCTGGTCGGCAGAAGAGGTAGATGCAAAGCTTCATACCATTATGAAGAACATCTTCGAGAACTCTGTCAAGGCTGCCAACGAGTACGGACTTGGCGATGACCTCGTAGCAGGTGCAAACATTGCAGGCTTCGTTAAGGTTGCTGAAGCAATGAAGGCTCAGGGCGTTTGC
Source organism: Eubacteriales bacterium (assembly GCA_045657365.1). GTDB lineage: Bacteria > Bacillota > Clostridia > Oscillospirales > CAG-272 > HGM12713. The sequence goes on along the minus strand of JAZOSZ010000279.1, from coordinate 12,024 downwards.
TAATTCAATTTGAATATGATGAAACGGAGGTTCGAGAAATCGAACCGCCGTTGTTGTGTTTTAATATGGTAGGGACAGGCGTGCTCGACTGTCCAAAAAACAAACAAATTTATAAAAATAATATGGCAACGTACGATCGTGTGTTAAAATAAAATTTATCAAAAAATCATCGTGCCGCACGGACAGTCGGGGACGCCTGTCCCTACAGGTTGGTAATATATTTATCCTCATATAGCAAAACACCTCACCGTGGGTTTAACGGTGAGGTATTTGTTGTTCTGTTACAGCTTCATCAAAATCTCGAAGCTATCTTTCATAAAGCTCTGCATTTCGTCGGCAGAGAATTTTTTCTGAGAGAGCAGGGAGATTTTATAGAGGTAGGACGCGATCTGCTTTGCCTTTTCCTCGTCGGTCTCGTTTTCGAGCTTCTGCACGAGGGGAGAGGCTGTATTGAGGATCAGTGTGCTTTCGGTGGGGAAGCTTGCTCCGTCGCCCATTCCGTAGAGCCGCATCATCTCTTCCATTCTTCTCGATTCCTCGGTGACGTTGAGAATGGCGGGAACGTTTTCGTCCTTGAGGGCGTCAAACTTGATCTCGGTCTTCTCGGGAACGATCTCGGTGAAGAGTGCTTTGAGTGTTTCGCTTTCGCTCGTCACACCGTCGCCCTTGAGAGCTTCGGCAAGATCGGCGTCGACACGAAGGAACTTGACGTTTTCCATATACTGCTCGACGAAGGTAGCAAACTGTGTATCGATCGCTTTATCGAAGAGCGCGACCTTGATGCCTTGCGCCTCGAACATAGAAATATACTGTGCCTGGAGTGCTTTGTCGGTGGCGTAGTAGATCTTGCCCTCGTGCTTTTCCTTGGCATCTTCCAGATAGGAATCGATCGTTTGCGAGGTTCCGTCGGTGAGGGGAAGGAGAAGCGCTTTTTTCGTTCTGTCGTAGAACTTTTTATCCTTCATACAAGCGTATTCGATGAAGGGACCGATATCCTTCCAGATGCTTTCGTATTTCTCTCTGTCATTATTACAGAGCGCGCAGAGCTTATCCGCGACCTTCTTGACGATGTGCGCCGAAACCTTCGACACGTAGGTGTTGGTTTGCAGGTAGCTTCGTGACACGTTGAGGGGAAGCTCGGGGCAATCGAGGACGCCCTTGAGCATCAGAAGATATTCGGGAATGACCTCTTTGATATTATCGGCAACGTAGACCTGATTGTAGTAGAGCTTGACCTGTCCCTCGATCGTTTCGTACTCGTTGGCGAGCTTGGGGAAGTAGAGGATTGCCTTGAAATTGAGGGGATAATCGGCGTTGATATGAATCTGGAAAAGCGGTTCGCGGTAGTCAAGGAAGACTTTACGGTAGAATTCCTTATATTCCTCGTCGGTACACTCCGAGGGTTGCTTTTGCCAGAGCGGTGTGGTATCGTTGATGGGGGCGGGCGTTTTTTCTTCGCCTTCGCTCGTTTCTTCTTTTTCGGCATCGACGAAATAGATCTCGACGGGCATAAAGGAACAATATTTGTCGAGCATTGCGCGGAGCTTGGCTGCCGAGAGGTATTCCTTTTCGTCCTCGGCAATGTGCATTACGACTGCCGTTCCGTGCTCGGTCTTGTCCGATGCCGTCGTTTCGTATGAGCCGTTTTCGTCACACAGCCAGTGTACGGCGGGGGCGTCGGTATAGGATTTCGTGATGACCTCGACACGGTCGCTGACCATAAAGGCAGAGTAGAAGCCAAGTCCGAAATGACCGATAATGCCATTTTTCGAGCCTTCTGCCTCATTTTCGTATTTGCTGATAAAGTCAACGGCACCCGAAAGTGCAATATTACAGATATACTTTGTCAGCTCGTCCTCGCTCATACCGATTCCGTTATCTTCCACGGTAATCGTTCCTTCGGAGGCGTTCAGCGTGACGGTAATTTTATACTTTTCGTCGGTGCTCTCTCTGTGACCGAGGGATTCAAGACGGCGGAGCTTGGTAATGGCGTCCGAGGCGTTGGAAACGATCTCACGCAGAAAAATATCCTTTTCGGAATAGAGCCATTTTTTGATGATGGGGAAGATATGCTCGGTATCGACCGAGATGCCCCCCTTTTTTACGGATTCTGAGGTGTTCATTGTTCGCTGTTTTCTTCCTTTTTAGTTTCTTCTTGAGCTTCTTCTTGAGCTTCTTCTTTTTGATTTTCTTGCGCTATGATTTCTTCTTCTGCTTTGGCAGCTTCTTCGGCAACCTTTGCCGCTTCTTCCGCAGCCTTCGCCGCTTCCTCTGCCGCCTTTACGGCTTCTTCGGCTGCTCTTGCCGCTTCTTCTGCCGCGATCGCCTGCTTTCGTGCGATTTTTTCCGCCTTTTTCTTGACGGCGTATGCGTGTGTTTTCGGGGAAATATTTTGCCACATACGTATCATCAAAGAGTCGTGATCTTCGCGGGGATTGATCAGAGAATTTCTCTCATAGTAATCTGCGGTATCGGACGAGAGCCCTTTCTCTTCGAGCTTGTGGTCGATGAATTCCTTGATGACGGCAACGAGGACGGCAAAGATGGGGACGCCGACGATCATACCGATAATACCGAAGTAGGCACTCATAATGACGATCGAAACAATGACTCCAAGCGAGCTAAGCCCCGTAGTATTTCCAAGGATCTTCGGACCGATGACGTTTCCGTCGAGCTGTTGAATGATCAGGATCAGAATCAGGAAAATAAACGCTTTGACGGGATTGGCAATGAAAATAATCAAGAACGAGGGAATGGCTCCGATAAAGGGACCGAAGACGGGAATAATATTCGTGATTCCGACGATGGTTGCGATCAAAGGAGCATAGGGAATACGGAAGATCAGAAGAAGGAGCAGCGTCAAGACTGCGATGATCAATGAATCGACGATCTTTCCGACGAAAAAGCCCGTAAAGTTTTCGTGACAAAGGGTCAGGTATTTATAGAAGCGACCTTCTCCTTTTTTGGTAAACATTGCCGTAGCGAGCTTATGGGTTTGCGCTTTGAGACGTTCTTTGGAAAGAAGAATGTAAATGGCGATGAAAATTGAGAGAAGGGTGTTCTTGAGAATGTTGATAATACCCATTCCGATTTTGGAAATGCTGTCTGTGATTTCGTCGGAATTTCCAAGGAACCCTTTCAGAAAATCGAGAATTTTCTGAGAATCGAGCATCGTTTCATATTTGGGATTTGAGGTAAGTTTTACCATAAACTGATTGATCCAAGTTGCCGTGGTTTCGATATACATATCGAACTTGGACGCAAAGTCCTGAATCGATGTGATCAACTGAGGAATAAGAAGCAGGATGAACGCTGCTACGATCAAAATCGCTACGATCAACGTGAAAAGCAGTGCAAGTCCGCGTAAGAGTTTTTTGTTTTTGATTTTTTTGAGAATTTTCGTCTCAAAGAGCTTCAAAAGGGGATTGAGCATATAAGCGAGTGCCGCACCCAGAATAATGGGGGTAAGCACCGTGAGGATCGACGTGAACAATCCCGAAAATGCCTGAATATTGACGATTGTATAAAAAAGGACGAAAACAATAAAGGTAGCAAGGATTGCAGCCGGAGAATTTTGCTTGAACCGATTCCAAGTGGATTCTCTTTTCTTTTTTGTCGCTTCTTTGTGCGTTTGGGGCGCCTCTTGTTCTTCGTGAATTTTAGATTCGTTATTTTCGTGGCTCATCTTATCAAAGTCCTTTCCGAGGATTGTATGTTCAAAGAATCATACGTCGATATTATTGTATAATTTTTGAGGAAAAAAGTCAATAGATGCGCGGAAAATTTACATATTTATCATAATTCTTATAAATATTTTCGTCCGTACTTGAAAAAAATGATTTTTTATGGTATAGTAAACAAAAGAAACTCGAAAAGAGAAGGACGTATGAAGAAAAATTCTATTTGTGTTTTTGGATATGCGAAGATCAACCTGCATTTAGATATTACGGGGCGGAGAGCGGACGGATATCATACGGTCAACACCGTGATGCAAAGTGTTTCTCTTTGCGATGAGGTAACGGTCACGTTACAAAATGAGAAGAAAATTTTTGCGACTTGCAATAGGGAAGGCGTTCCGTCCGATGAAAAAAACTTGGCGGTGCGGGCGGCGCTTCTGCTTCGGGAAGCAATCGACTGTTCGTTTGGCGCACAGATCGATATTTTGAAAAGAATCCCAATGGCGGCGGGACTTGCGGGGGGGAGTGCCGATGCGGCGGCGACGCTTGTGGCGCTGAATACCTTGCTCGGTGAGCCTTGTACGGTCGAGGAGCTTTGCAAGATCGGCTCCCGTCTTGGTGCCGACGTTCCGTTTTGTATCGTTGGGGGAACACGATTTGCTGACGGAAAGGGGGATATTCTTCATTCCTTTCCCGAGATGCCAGATTGCCCGATCGTGATCGCCTGTGAGGGGGAGGGTGTTTCGACGCCGTGGGCGTACCGATGTCTGGACGAAGCATACGGAAATTTTGAACCGTCCTTCGGTTATCTTCCCAAAGATCTTTCCACGTTGAAAGCGGCACTTGACAAGCGAGATCTTGCAGAAATGGCAGGGGCAACGTACAATATTTTTGAAGAGCCTGTGCTGGCGGAGAGACCTGTGGCGGCAGAGATTCGTGAAATCCTTTTGTCCTGTGGCGCGCTCGGTGCGATGATGAGTGGAAGCGGTCCTTCGGTGTTTGCGATATTTGCCAATGACAACGATGCCGAGATCGGCGTACTCCGTCTCGCGGAGAAAGGATATCGCGGCTATTTGTGCCGTCCCATACAACCTTAAAAACTCAATTGTGTCAGCTTTGCCGAAAAGTAAAGCCGACACAATTTTTTTTGTTTGACGGGAATTTTTTGGATAAAAAAGCTGAGAAAAAATAGGGAAAATCGGGGAATTTTCATTGACAAAAGAGGGAATTTCGTGTATAATAACTATGTATATAATTTTTTGCTTTTTTGTTGATTTTTTTAGATATGGAGGATCGGATTTTGTCTATTCAATCCCAAATGGAACAATATAAAAACGAATATCATCGTCGCAGAGCACGAATGCTGTTGCTCTTGAAAATTACGGTCATTCTTTTGGCGGTATCGATCCTTGTGACTGGCGGGATTCTCGGCGTGATGTTTTCGACGGGCGCCTTTGATTCTGCCGATTACGACACAGACGAGGACGACGGAGACGGAGCGCCCTCTCTGACGGGACCAAAAGAAGGATACGTTGTCATTCATCTGGGAGATACGGGCGTGTCGTACAAGAGTTTCGTTCAGACGACCGGTGCGGGCGAGCTGACCGTGGACGCCTCGAAGGTCAATCTCAAACAGGCGGGAAAATATGAGGTGAAATATACCTTTGGAGATCTGAGCTATGAGTTGACGGTTTACGTACGTCAGAAGGAATTCACGAAGGCAGACCGAGAGAAGCTTTACCGTGATATTGAGGCGAAAATAAAAAAGCTCGGGATTACCGATTCGATGTCCAAGGCTGAGAAGATCGAAAAGGTCTGGGAATTTGTCAGCGACAGAGCTACGGTGGACTTCACCGACCGTTCCAATATTGCTTCGGCGCACGGTGCAGCCTATTCGAGAGCAACGTGGCAGACCGATTGGGAAGAAGAGGCAGCTTTGACCTTGAAATCGAAGAAGGGAGACTGCTATTCCTTCTACTCACTTTCCAAGGCGTTTTTTGAAGTGCTTGGCATTGAAAATCTCGGAATTCAGCGTTCGGAAGATTCCAAGGAAAAAGGAACGCATTTCTGGAGTGTTGTCAAGGTGGACGGCGGCGTGTGGTATTATTACGATGCAACTCGTCTGAAGGGAAAATTCAAAGAGTCGGGCAACCGAATTCTGATGACCGAAGAGAAGCTTAGCAGCTACGTGACCTCGGACGGCGGCACCGAATTTTATAAGTTTGACAAGTGGTCGGGCTTCCCGAAGATTGCTACGAAGAGCGTAGGATAATAAACGATGAGAAAAAATATTTTAACCTATCTGGAGCATACCGCTGTACGTCTTCCCGAGAAGCTTGCTTTTTCGACGGGAAAAGAGGGAATGACCTTTTTCGAGGTGCAGAAGAGTGCCGCAGCGATCGGAAGCTTTCTCACAGCGCATGGATTTTACGGCGAGCCGATTGTGATCTTTATGGACAAGCATCCCCGCACGGTGACTTCGTTTTACGGAGTGATTTATGCAGGTTGCTTTTACGTTTGCCTTGACGAGAAGATGCCCGAAGCGAGAATGCGCGCGATCTTAGACAGTGTACGTCCGCGGGCAATTCTTTGTGATAAGAAAAATCAAAAAGCCGCCGAAGCTCTCGGCGTCGGTCGGGTGTTCTTGTACGATGCCCTTGTTACAGCCGAGATCGACCGCCAGGCGCTTTCTTCGGTGCGTCGCCGTCAGTGTGATACCGACCCGATTTATATTGTGTTTACCTCGGGTTCTACGGGAATTCCCAAGGGGGTAGTGGCTTGTCACCGCTCGGTGATTGACTATACCGATTCGCTTTCCGAAGCACTCGGATTTTCGGAAGATACGGTATTCGCCAATCAGACGCCACTCTATTTTGACGCGCCGCTCAAGGAGCTGATGCCGACGATCAAATTCGGTGCAACGACCTATTTTGTCCCGAAAATGCTCTTTTCTTTTCCTGTGCGCCTGATTGAATATCTGAATGAATATCGCATTAATACGGTTTGTTGGGTGGTTTCCGCCTTTGTGCAGATTTCGTCTTTGGGAGCGCTGGATACGGTAGTTCCCAAGTATCTGACCAAGGTGGCGTTCGGTTCGGAAGTCTTTCCGAGAGTACAGTACGAGCTGTGGCGTAAGGCGTTGCCCGATGCTGAGTTCTATAATTTGTACGGCCCGACCGAAGCGACGGGAATGTCCTGCTATTGGAAAGCCGATCGCACGCTTGCCGAGGACGAGCCGATTCCCGTAGGGGTTCCGTTTGACAATACCGACGTGCTTCTTCTGACCGAGGAAAATATGCGAGTAAAGCAGGGAGAGGCGGGAGAAATCTGTCTTCGCGGAACCTGCGTGACGCTCGGATATTACAATAACCCCGAAAAAACAGGGGAGGTATTTACGCAAAACCCGCTCAATACGGCATATCCCGAACTCATTTATCGCACGGGAGATATCGGAAAGATCAACGAATACGGAGAGCTTGTTTTTGTGTGTCGCAAGGATTCGCAGATCAAGCATCAAGGACACAGAATCGAACTTGGTGAGATTGAGGCGGCGGCACTCAAACAATCGGGCGTGAGCCGTGCGTGCTGTCTGTATGATGCCGAAGGAAAGCAAATCGCGCTTTTTTGGGTGGGAGATATTTTGGCAGAGGAGATGCAAAAAGAGCTTTTGCGCTATCTGCCGCGCTATATGATGCCTGCTATTTTGCGTCGCCTTGATGCGATGCCGCTGACCGATAACGGAAAAATTGACCGCCGTTTGCTTACCGAGTGGGCAAAAGGAGCGGAAGAAAGGATTTAACGAATGGAAAAATTGCTTGCCATTTTGTCAGAACTTCATCCCGACGTGGATTTCTCGGAAGTGAGTGATCTTGTGGACGACGGAATTCTCGATTCTCTCGATATCGTGACGCTGGTAACCGAGATTCACGCCGAGTTTGACGTAACGATTCCTGCCGAAGAAATCGTGCCTGAGAACTTTAATTCGGTCGAGGCGCTGATGTCTTTGATCGAACGTCTGGACGAAGAATAATTTTTGCCGAGGAGACTTGAATGCTTTTTACTTCCTATGGCTTTATCGCCTTCTTGGGCGTTCTCTTTCTTGCCTATTATCTCGTTCCGAGAAAATGGCAGTGGGGATTGCTTCTTTTGGCGAGCTATTTCTTTTACGCCTTTGCGGGACTTGACTGTCTGGTCTTTATCCTTCTGACAACGGCGTGTGCGTATGTTGTGGCGCGTCTGATCGACCGTCATCAGCGCAAGGAAGCCGAATATCTCGAGGCGCATCGCGCCGAAATGGAGAAGGACGAGCGAAAGAAATATAAGGCAGCGCAAAAAAAGAAACGGTTTTTGATTCTTCTTTGCGGACTTGTATTGATATTCGGCGTTCTTGCCGTGCTCAAATATACGGGCTTTGCGGTTGTGAATATTAACTCGATTCTCGGTGCGTTCGGGGCAGAGAAGACCTTGGCACTTCCCGATCTTCTGTTGCCAATGGGAATTTCTTTTTATATTTTCCAGACGACAGGTTACCTCATCGACGTGTATCGGGCAAAGACGGTTGCCGAAAAGAATCCCGCGCGTCTTGCGCTTTTTGTTTCGTTCTTTCCACAACTTGTGCAAGGGCCGATCTCGCGCCACGCCGATCTTGCGGAGCAGTTATACGCGCCGCACGCCTTTGATCGTCGAAATTTTACTTACGGAATTCAAAGGATTCTTTGGGGATATTTTAAGAAGCTCGTCATTGCCGACCGAATTCTCGGGGCAATGCGTATTTTGGTGGAGAGCGCCGATAGCTATCGCGGTGTGTACGTGCTTCTTTTGATTCTTTTGTATTCGGCACAGATTTACGCCGACTTTACGGGCGGTATGGATATTACGATCGGTATTGCCGAAGCGCTTGGGATTCGTCTGAAAGAAAACTTCAAGCATCCGTTTTCCTCCCGATCGACCAAGGAATATTGGAACCGTTGGCACATTACGATGGGTTCTTGGTTTACCGATTACGTCTTTTATCCCTTGTCGGTCTGCCGACCGATGATGAAGCTTTCGACCTTCAGTCGCCGCGCCTTGGGGGCGAAGATCGGAAAGCGGATTCCCGTGTATCTTGCCACGGTAGTAACGTGGTTTCTGACGGGACTTTGGCACGGTGCGGGTTGGAATTTTATCGTTTGGGGACTTCTCAACTGTCTTGTGATTCTCATATCGCAGGAGCTTGAACCGCTGTATGCGAAATTCCGCAAGCGTGCGTCCCGTTTGACCTCATCGTGGGGATACGGAAAATTTATGGCGGTGCGAACCTTCTTCCTGATGGGATTGATTCGTTCCTTAGACTGTTACCGTGACGTCGGGCTTACCTTCCGTCAATGGGGAAGTATGCTCACCGTATGGAATTTCGGAGATCTTTCGCGCGGAGCAATGACGTTGGGACTTACTCTTGCTGATTGGATCATTCTTTCCGTTGGTTGTCTTCTGATGATCATTGTCGGCTCGGTATCTTTCCGTTGCCATATCCGTGAGAGGCTTTATGAAAAGCCGATTCTCTCGTGGACGCTCTTCGGCTTGCTGTTGGTTGCCATCTTGCTCTTCGGTGCTTACGGTGTCGGGTATGATGCATCTCAGTTTATCTATAATCAATTTTAATTTTTTGTGAAAGAATTTCTATGAAAAAACGAATTTTGATTGCGGTTTGCGCGATTCTGTTGCTTGCCGTCTTGCTTGGTTTTTTGCAAGCACTCGTCGTTCCGAAATATCGGGAGAATCCCGAGGGGGCGCTGACGGGAGAATATTATTCGCAGGCGGGCGGACACGACATTCTTTTTATCGGGGATTGCGAGGTCTACGAAAGCATCGTTCCCGCGACCCTCTGGAAGGAACACGGAATTTCCTCTTACGTCAGAGGAAGTGCGCAACAGCTTGTTTGGCAATCGTACTATCTGTTAGAAGAAACGCTGCGGTATGAGCAGCCGAAGGCGGTAGTCTTTAACGTTCTTGCCCTCAAATATGGAGAACCGCAGAGTGAGGCGTTCAATCGAATGACGCTTGACGGAATGAAATGGTCCACCTCGAAAGTGAGAGCCATTCGCGCTTCGATGACCGAGGACGAAAGTTTTCTTGACTACGTATTTCCGCTTCTTCGTTTTCATTCGCGGATAACCGAGATTACGGCAGACGATTTTCGCTATCTGTTCCGTGCGCCTTCGGTGTCACAGTGCGGCTATCTGATGCAGACGGGAATCGTTCCGATGACGAAGGAACAGCGTCCGCCCAGACTTCTTGACGACACTTTACCCGAGACGGCAATGGACTATCTTGAAAAAATGCGCGTACTTTGCGAGGAAAACGGCGTCGAGCTGATTTTGATGAAAGCGCCGACCAACTCGTGGGCATACTGGTGGTATGACGAGTGGGAAACTCAGATCCTATCGTATGCCGAGGAAAAAGAGCTTGCTTATTATAATTTTATTCCTCTTTGCGATCAGATCGGCATTGATTGGAGCCGTGATACCTATGACGCGGGCGTTCATTTGAACGTGTACGGTGCGGAAAAGCTTTCGGCGTATTTTGGCGAAGTGCTTGTCAAGGAACACGGAATTCCCGACCGCCGCTCCGACGCGGAGCAAGCCTCGCGTTGGGATGCCAGAGTAGTATCCTACGAGGAAGAAAAAAGAGAAAAGGAGAACCCCGAAGAATGAACGGTGTTTTGAAAAAAAGTTTTCTGGTATTTTTGGTACTGTTGCTGTCGGTAGCGTTTTTTGCTTGTGATGGAAAAAAGCACGATCCTGATTTGGATAATACGAACGACGCAAAGATTTCCTTTTCTGTGATCTACCACGGAACCGAACTTTCCCTTGGCAAGTCGGCAAAGACGGCGTTGGATTCCCTTGGCGAGCCGATGTCCGAGGAAGAGGTATTTGATTGCGGGGAAGGAAAGTCGCGGATGCTGTATGCGTTTTCTTCCTTTGATCTTTATACGATGAAGGCGAATGGGGAAGAGGTGATCGATCAGATCGAGCTCTATGACGATCTGACCGAAACGTCGGAAAAAATTGCGATCGGATCGAAAGAATCTGCCGTGAGAGAGGCGTACGGAGAGCCGACGAGTGAGAAGAACGGAAAGCTTACCTATACCTCGGGTGATAACAATCTGATTTTTGAAATCAAGGACGGCACGGTCAGCGCGATCGGTCTTTTGAGAAAGACGAAGTAGGTAAAAAAGAGTGCGAACAAAAATGTTCGCACTCTTTTTACGTAGTAGAGCTTTCATCTTTTAACAGAATTTGAATACGCTCCACAAAATTTTCTATGCCCAAGTCGTGATTGACGGGAAAGGAAAGCACGCGGTTTTCTCCGTAACGGAAGACCAAGCGGTGGTCGATGACGCGAAGAAAGGTTTTCTGATAGGGGAATCTTTTTTCTTCGTCCGTCAGTTCAATGGATGTCATCTCGGAAAAAGGGAGTTCCAACGTCTGCTCGCTTTCTTCCTCGGCAATCAAGGAAAAGCTTTTTGTCTTGAGATAAAGAGCGTCTTCGAGAACCGCGATTTCTGCGACGGTGCAACGCGAGCTACAGAGGGCGCCGTTTTTCATTTTTTTGAGCAGAACGCCGTCCTCGTATTCGTAACCGCGAATTATGATTGGCTCAAAGCTCTTTGCGCGTCTGGCAGAGAGCTTTTTGTCTTCTGCCCAATCGATCTTGACAGTCGCACACTGTTCCTCGATGGCATCTTCGATATCCTGATCGTTGGAACAGCGTCCCGTACGCCAGAAGAAGAGAAAGAGACCTACGGGAACTGTTATATAGGACAAAAGATAGGCAGTATAGCTCCATATAATAACAAAAGAAAATCCACCTGCCAGCGCCAAAGCCGCACCGAGAATTTTGAGTTTGTCACCACTCTGAAAATAATTGATATTATGTTTGTAATTCATAGTGTTATCTCCTTTTTGTTTCAGTTGATTGATTAAATTCAGTATATCATAGCGATATTCCCAAGTCAATGAACCAATAGTTGATCATGCGTCAACTATTAGTTTAAAAGATCATAAAAGGGGAATAAGAAGACTTTTTTGCGGTATTTTTTGGCGTTTTTTGGGGAGAATAGAGATATGATTCGAAATTTAGCACTGTTCACAAATAATTAACAAAAAACTTTGCAAAAACCCTTGACAAAAGAAGGAAAAAATGATAAATTTTATACAGGATTTAGCACTCAACGAATTTAAGTGCTAAGTTAAAACGAAACACTGAGAGGAGCAGACGGCATGAGCGCAAAAGGTCAAGAATTGAGCGAACGCAAAAAATTGATTTTAAAATCGTTGGTAGAAGCGCATATTGAGGGCGGAGAACC
>JAZOSZ010000278.1:0-7849 GCA_045657365.1 Eubacteriales bacterium | reverse complement strand
CCATTGCCGTCGAGCCCTGCTTTGCCTGACCGAGCGAGGGCGAAACGTTTTTGGAGGGCTCGTCGCCAATGCGTCGTCCGTTCGGGGAAGTCGGATCGTAGCCATGTCGTTCTGTGAGCCAAGGAGTTGTGGGCTTGGATTGTCTTCCTAAGACCGCTTGGCCTCCGACTTCCATTGCCGTCGAGCCCTGCTTTGCCTGACCGAGCGAGGGCGAAACGTTTTTGGAGAGCTCGTCGCCAATGCGTCGTCCGTTCGGGGTTGCGAGGGTCTTTGGTGCCCAATCGTAGATTTGTCTTGCAACGTGGAAGCCGCAGCTCCAAGTGCCGCCTCGGATTTCTGCGTTCGGACGGCCGCAGACATTGTCCATGCAAAACTGCGATATTCTGACGGCAAGTGCATCGGGGCGCTCTTGAGAGTTACCGAATTTTTCGCGGTCGTGCAGAAGCATCTGACGGAAGGTTTCGTCGCCCTCAAAGTTGCGGTCGAGCATGTCGACAAATTCGGTCAGCGTGAGCATCTTCTTTTCAAAGACGTATTTCTGGAGCATCATAAAGGAGTCGGCAAGGTCGGCAATGCCTCCGAACGAAAGATGGCTGGAGTTGTAGCGTGAGCCGCCCTCAATCGCATCGCGACCCTTCTCGAGACAGGTGGGGAAGGTTGCCGAGAGCATGGAGAGGGGATTCATATAGGAGAGGTATCCCTCAAAGCCGTTGACGACCTCGATGGTTTCATCAATGACAAATTTCAGCTGACGCTGATATTCTGCAATGACCTCCTCCATCGAAGTAAACTGTGAGGGTGGCGGGCAGGGGAGACCCGAATCGTTGCCCGTGACGGCATCGCGACCCTCGTGGAGCGCATACTCGAGCGGCTTTAAGAGGTTGACCATATTCATTCCCGCACAGTAGGAATCATCAGGGCTTGATTCATAGCATCCCTTGACGTGCGCGGTGCGCGCTTCTTCGGGAGTAACTCCGCGGTTGATCATCGCCTTTCTGATGGTGTTTTCGCAAACGAAGACGAGCGAATTGTGTCCCTTGCGGATCATATCGAGCATTTTATAAACGATGTCCTTGGGGGTGTTATCCGAGAATTTGAGTTGTACCTTGGGGGTATAGATGCCCATTTTGTCGTAAACGTCAAGGAAGAGATAGGAAAGCTCGTTGATCTCACTCGAGCCGTCGGCTTTGGTTCCGCCAAGGAAGACGGGCTGGTTCCAATAGTTACTGATGGCAACGAACTGCATAAAGAAGTAAGCAATCTCGGTGCGGATCTCTTCCTCGGTGACGCCGTTTTCAACGTCTGCCTTATAGTAGGGGTAGAACATACGGTCAAAGTTGCCGAGCGAGCGTACCTGCAGGTAATCGATATGCTCACTGATGAGGAAGTAGAGGTAGTCGAGCATGAGCGCCTCGTAGAAATTGGTGGGAGCGCCCACCTCAAGCTGACGGAGTGCCTTTGCCATTCGCTCCGATCCCTCGGTCTTTTCTGCAAGGTCGGCAAGACGTCCGACAAACATCAGAATTGCTTCGTAGGTGATCTTGATTCCCTCAAAGAAAGCTTCCTGATCCTCGTTCCAAGCGCCCTTGGCTCTTGCTTCCTCGCTCTCGCGGAGAAGTCCCGAAAATCCGAGCTTCATAACTCTGTCCCATACGGGAACCGAGTGATCATAGTCGGGCCAGATAGTGGCAATGCCCGCGTGCTCCATATAGGAGCGCTTAGCTCCTACCTCGGGAACGATGCCCTTGAGTACTTCGCGCTTCCACTCGTCAACGATGGTCTTTTTGAGAGGACGGTCGTTGGCATTGACCGACGGATAGCGGTCGCGGGGGTCACAAGAAATTCTTGTGTTTTTCATAATGAATTCGAGTGCTCTTGCCTTACGGATGGGGTGGGGAAGATCCTTCAGGGTTTCGTCCTGTGCAAGGAATCCTTCGCGGAGCGCATCGGAATCCATTCCCGTTGCGGGGTCAAAGAGCTCGTCGCGGCGGACAAATCTGCCCATACCGTTCCAAGGCTTTGATGCATCGTGGTGCTTGTTGATGATATAATCGTAATCTCTGTCATTGATGTATTGCATTACAAAAACTCCTTTTTCTTGAATTTATTAATTTCATTATAGCAAAGAAAAAATTTTTGTCTATGAAGAAAAGAAAACACTTGACGAAATCGAAACAAAAGTGTATACTATACACAAGAGATTTGGAAGGGGGAGCGCGGATGAATCAGGAATGGAGAAAGATCGTGGTGACCAAGATCACGCTTGCGATGCGCGTGCCTGCGCTGGGAGGCAAGGATTTTCACCAAAACCGACCGATGCACGGCTTGATTCTCAACGAGGAGATTGCCAGCAAGGATTATATTTTTTCGGATGGTCGCGTGCTTCATACCAAGGGAAATGAGCTGTATTATCTGCCCAAGGGCTCGACCTATCAGGTAAAAACCTACGAGGGCGGCGGGTGCTATGCGATCAACTTTGACGCCGAGCTTTCGGACGAGCCGTTTACGATGCGAATCCGTGACGTGGAGGGTGTGCGGAAGATCTTTCACGGTGCGGCAAAACGATGGAAAGCGCACGATCCGATCCGCGAGATGCTTGCGATGCGCGCGCTGTATGAGATCCTTTGCTTGATTATTTCGGAACAGGATCGGGAATATCAGTCGAGCGCGAATATCGAAAAGCTCGCTCCTGCGATGGCGGTGATCGAGTCGCGCTTTACCGATAATGCTTTGAGTGTGACGGAGCTTTCGGAGCTTTGCGGAATGAGTGAGGTCTACTTCCGTCGTCTCTTTGAGGACCGATTTGGGGTCTCACCGAAGGAATATCTGATTCGTATGAGAATCGAATATGCGAAATCGCTACTCGCTTCAGGACAGTTTTCCGTATCCGAGATTGCCACACTTTGCGGTTATGGTGAGCCTTGTCATTTTTCAAGAGAATTTTCAAAGCGTGTCGGTGTCTCGCCCAATCGCTATGCTGAATAAATAAAAAAGCAAGATTGAAAAAATCAATCTTGCTTTTCTTGTTATGCAAAAATCGCGCGGAGCTTTTGCATCGTTTCGGCATCGGGGGTGGGGAAGGTTTTGAGCTCTTTGCCAAGCGCCAGACATTTTCCCTCGCCCATTGCGTGGTAAGGAAGAAGCTCGATCTTTTCGGGTTTTCCGTGCTTGTCAAGAAACGCTTTGATCTTTTGCATTTCGTTCTCGTCGGCATTCACGGTCGGAATCGTGGGAATTCGAATCCAAATCGGAGCACCGATCTGTAAAAGCTTTTTGAGATTTTCGAGGATTCGCTCGTTTCCAACACCGACGTATTGCTTGTGAACTTCGGAATCAAACGCTTTGACGTCATAGAGAAAGAGGTCGGTGGTGGGCAGAATTCGCTCGAAATATTCATACGGCACGTGTCCTGCCGTATCCACTGCAGTGTGGATGCCGTTTTCTTTGCATTTTTTCAGAATTTCTTCCAAAAAGTCGATTTGGAGCATACATTCGCCGCCCGAGAAGGTGACACCGCCGCGCGAGTTTTCGTAAAAGGCGCGGTCGCGAAGAATTTCTTCCATCACCTCGTCGACGCTCATTTCTTTTCCGTAGATCTTTCGCGCGTCGGTGGGGCAGTAGGTGGCGCAAGCGCCGCAAAGCGTGCAAGAGGTTAGTGCATTTGGACACTTTTTCTTACATTTGCCGCAATGGGTGCAGCGGCTTGCAAAGAAAGCAAGTTCTTTCTCGCGCTTTTGGCTTTCGGGGTTGTGACACCACGCACAGCGCAGATTACAGCCCTTGAAAAAGACGGTGGTGCGAATGCCGGGTCCGTCGACAAAGGAGCTTCGTTCAATATCAAAGATGGTAGCAGTCATAAAATTTCCTTTGCTCAATATGTATATTTAGCTTGATCGAAAATAATTTTCTGTGGCAGAAGTGCGGTGAATTCTTTTTCACCGAAGAACTCGGAAATGACGTAAGGATAGATATATCTTATCATTTCTCGGTTTGGGGGAGCAAGAATGTGCTGGGCATGGTAGATTGAGATCTTGCGATCAAGGTCGATCGCCCAATGCGCGCCTGCCGCGCCGCCCCATCCGAAGTCTTGACAGACGTTCCCCTCCTTGGGCGTGCGGACACCGAGTCCGTAGCCGTGGGTGTCGTGAAGAGAAAAGGTTTCACGCTGTGTGGGAGAGAGGCGGTCGGTTGCCATCAGGCGTACCGTTTCGGGCTTGAGAAGCACGCCTGTGCGGACGGCTTCCATAAATTTGATATAATCGTCCACCGTGGAGATCGCACCCGCGCCGCCCGAGGCATATTCACTGCCGAGCTTGAAGGTTTTGATCGGTTTTCCGACGTTTTCGATCTTTCCGTCGCGGCATTTATATTGCGCGCAGATCGTGTCAAGCTCGTCCTCGGGGAGCATCAAAGTTGAGTCCTTCATACCGAGAGGATCGAAAATATTCTTTTTGACGTAATCCTCGAATTTCTCGCCCGAGAGAACTTCGACGAGCGCGGCGAGAACGTCGTGGCAAAGACTGTATTGCCACTGCGCCCCCGGTTCGAACTTCAGAGGTTTTTTGGCAAGATATTTCATCGTCTCGCGCGTAGGGCAACGTCCGTCTGTTTCGGCAAAGGCTTGCTGAATTTCCTTCGAGCCGCAGTTGTAGCCAAAGCCCGCCGACATTTCAAACAGGTGCTTAATAAGGATCGGGTGTTGCGCTTTGACGATCTCGCCGTTCTCGGTCTTTACCGTCATTTCACGAAATTCGGGCATATAGTCGGAAAGCTTGTCGTCAAGAGAAAACATTCCTTTTTCCCAAAGCTGCATGGCAGAAACACAGGTCAGCATCTTGGTGCAGGAATAAATGTTGTAGCGCTCCTTGCCGTTCATCGGGATTTTGTTTTCCAGATCGCTGTATCCGCCCATGTGACGGAAGACGCATTCGCCGTCGTGGTACACGGCGATGTCGAAGCCGGGAATGACCTCGAGAAAGGAGTCGCAAAAGCTTTTGAGGTTTTCAAACATAGTGATTTTTTCCTTTTTTATTAGGTCCCTTCCATTTCAAAGCGCTCAATGAACTCTAACTTTGCATTGTCGGGGAGTGTATTGAAATAAAGGCTGAAACCACCGACGCGGACGATCAGGTGAGGGTACGCTTCGGGATTCTCATAGGCGGCACGCAGAGTCTTGGAAGACGTCGCGTTGACCTGAAATTGCAGTCCGCCTCTCTCTAAATAGGTCTTAATCAGCGCGGCAAGCTCGAGTTTATGCTCTCTTACGGTATCGGCAGAGAAGCTGACGTCGATCGGCTGACCGCCGAAAAACTTGTGTTGCGGAAGCTTTGCGGCAGAAAGCACCAGCGAGGTGGGGCGGATACTTCTTGCAAAATTGGACGAGCCTCCGTTTTTGGCAAAGGGCGTGCCTGCAAGACGTCCTTCGTAGCCTGCGCCCCATTCCGAGCCGTATCGGATGTTGCTTTTTAAGGTATGCAAAGAGGGGCAGAAGTGAACGCGGTCTTTGCTGTTAGAGCGAATGATTTTTTGCAGAATTTCGGCAACGCGCACGGCATACTCGTCTGCCACGGAATTCTGTCCGAATTTCGGGCAAGAGAGAAGGTCTTGACGCAGATCTTCCGCTCCTTCAAAATTGTTTTTGATTGCGGAATTGATTTCCGCAATCGTATATTTTTTCTTTTGGAATACCAATTGGTCGATGGCACAGATTCCGTCCGAAGCATTGACCATTCCCATACATTCGACGGTGACGTTGTGGTAAGGAGCGCCCGAAATTCGGTCGCGTCGCTCACGAATACAGTTTTCGGTCAAGAGCGAAACGAAGGGATCGGGCATGGTTTCCTCGGTGTGCTTTGCGATGGCAAGATAGATTGGCAGAGAAAAGTCTAAAAGGTCGGTTGCCGAGGCTTCAAAGGCTTCGTAAAGCTCGTCAAGCGTTATGACTTCCTTTGGAATATTGGGAATCTGCCAAGAGCAATTTCTTGTCACGAAAACACCGCCGTTCAGTGCGGTTTCGAGCGCGGCGGGAACAGAAAAGACACAACCCCACATACTGTCGAATTCTTCTCCCGCAAACCCGATTCCCATACAACTGGTATTGGCAAAGCACTTGGCTTTTTCGGGAGAAATTCCTTTTTCAATCAAAGCATTGATACAGGACGCTTCTCCGTAAAAGGTGGGCTGACCCATGGAGAACAGCGTTTCGTCGATCAGCATCTCCCAAATTCGGTCGGGGGTGTGATCGGTGATTCTTGCCGCTAAGATGGGTCCCGGGAGCGAAAATTCCTTTTGACATTCAATGAGAAGCTCGGAAAGCTCGTTATATTCCTCACCACCGACGTTCAGACAGCAAGCGCCGTCGGCATAGCTGTTGAGAAGCTCGTAGAACTCGCGGAGCATTTTTTTGGCTTGTTCTCTCGTCATTCCGTTTTTGAGAGATGCCTGATAGTAAGGATAGACGTATTGATCAAAGCGTCCGAGTGAGATGCTGTACCACGCATTCTCCGCGATGGGAATCAGGAAATGGATCATCCAAATCGAAGCGAGAGCTTCGCGAAAATCCCGCGCGGGGGAAAAGGGAACGGTGGCAAGGGTGGTGTGAATCCGTTTGATTCGTTCTTGCGTTTCCTTGCTCTCGGTCAGTGCGATTTGCTCATCAAGAAAAGAAAGTGTTCTTTGTATCAAAGCACGAACCGAACTAAGAGTGCTCTGCATTGCCAAAAGTATCGGATCGTTGGGGGTGATTGCGAGCTCGCGCTCGATTTCTTTCTCATAATGCGAAAGACCGAGCTTGAGGATTTTTTCATAGTCGACAAGTGTGTGCGCACGGTCCACGTGGGGACGGGAGCCAAAGGAGTACATTTGTTCCTTGGCACGATTCAGTGCTTCGGGAAGTTCTTCGTCGGGGAAAAGTCGCTCGATTTCGCACTTCTCGTCAAAGATGAGCCAACCGAAAAACTCGTCGTTCTCACGAAGCTCGGGAAGAAGATGCGAGAGCATCAGATCGAATTTTTTGACAAACCGCTCGGTCGGGGAGAGGGGGGCTAAAAGGTCGTAATATTCATTTCGAACAAAGCGTTCGATGTTACCGTCGCATAGTTTTTTCATACATAGGTCTCCTTGGGGGAAAATTCACCTACATTATAGCACACGGAGATAGAAAAAGCAAGAACTTTTTTTATTCAGTAAATTATCTAAAGCGTTGCTTTATTATCACCGCCGTCGGCAACGACGGTATGACCGCAGATGATCTCGCCGTAGTCACTCATCAGGTAGAAGGCAAGCTCGGCAATCTCGTCGGGACGGATAAAGCGCTCGATCGCGTGTCGCTCGTATTTCTGGTCGATCTCGTGCGCATAGGATGCGATCATCGGCGTAAAGGTCGCGCCGGGGGCGATGCCGTTGAGGATGATGCCGTTGTGACCGTATTTCTTGCCGAGCGAGCGTGTCCATTTGATGATGGATTCTTTCGATGCACCGTAGCTGCCGCGAATGTCCATACACGCGGCATTCGAGGCAAGGTTGAGAATATTTCCGCGAATTTCCTTTTCGAGAAAATAGTTGATCTCGTTGCGCATCAGGAAAAACGCTGCCTTGAAGTTGACGTCGGTGAGCATCGTCCACTCGTCGGGGGTAATGTCCCACGGCTCGTAGCCGCGTCCAAGCGTGCCCGCGCCGAGTGCCGCCGCGTTGACAAACCCGCCGATGCCGCCGAGCGTTGCCTCGGCTTTGGCAAAAAAGTCGCGGTGCGCGTCGCAGTCGGCAATATCAAATGGAAGATAAGAGAGATTTTCGGAGCCGATTTCAGCCGCCGCCTCGGCAAGCTTTTTCTCGGTTCTTCCGACGATTA
>JAZOSZ010000277.1:0-5675 GCA_045657365.1 Eubacteriales bacterium | reverse complement strand
TGCTCAAAATGAACATGTCTTTTTCAATATAACCTGCTTTATCGCAGGTACGCCAAAGCAGGTGCTCTTCTTTCTGTTTTCTATTGTTTTTATTGCGCGGAAATTTTCTTTTGATAGTCTGCCGCGAGAAGCGCGGGGAGTTCAAATCGTTTGATCTTTTTTGAGGTGTTTTTGGGAAATTCCTCGGTTCGTACGAGCAGGACGTCGATTCGCTTGTAGGTCTGTACGATGCCGTTGACCTCGTCGACGGCACTCTGCAAAAGCGTTTCCACGGCGTCGGGACTTGCGTGGCGTCCGAGAAGCTCTTTGACATAGTCAGAATCGGGCAGAATGGCTGCGACAATGTCGTAGTCCTTTTTCTTTTCGTTCTGGAATGCGAGTACGGCGACCTCTCCGACGATCGGATTGCGCGAAAGATATGCTTCGAGCTCTTCAGGGAAGACGTTCTTTCCGTTGGCGCGGACGATGACGTTTTTCTTTCGTCCCGTAATGATGAGAAATCCGTCCTCATCAATATAACCGACGTCTCCCGTGTGGAGCCAACCGTTTTTCTTGACCTCGGCGGTCAGGTCGGGACGCTCGTAATAGCCGAGCATAACGTTATCTCCTCGGTAGCAGATCTCGCCTGTGCCGTCCTCACCGCGATCGATGATCTTCAGCTCTCCCTCGGGAAGCACAAGTCCTGCCGCACGGTCGTTGAAGAAGCGGTCGTGGTTGACGGCGGCAAGCGGGGCGGACTCGGTCAGACCGTAGCCCTGAATGATATTGAGT
This sequence comes from Eubacteriales bacterium, assembly GCA_045657365.1. GTDB lineage: Bacteria > Bacillota > Clostridia > Oscillospirales > CAG-272 > HGM12713. The sequence continues at coordinate 4,904 of JAZOSZ010000277.1, read as the reverse complement.
CCGAAATCTCTCATTCCTGCGATGATTGCGGGATCGATCGGTGCTCCGCCCGAGACGAGCAGATTGAGCTTTCCGCCAAACGAAGCGTGAATTTCGGCAAATGCTTTTTTCTTTGCCGCCATTCTGGCAGACGCGGGGTGGATTTTGTTGGTCAGACGAATGACGGTACGAACCTTGTTTTCAATGCCCTTTTTACGGATGTTTGCCCAGATTTTTCGGTACATCGTTTCAATCAGAAGGGGGACGCAGAGCATTTTCGTAGGGTGTACTTCCTGTACGTTTTTCATAATATAGCGAACGCCCTCGGAGAACGCCACCGACGCACCCTGTGAGAGTGGGTAAAGAAAACCGCAGGTACATTCGTAGACATGGTGAAGAGGAAGCACCGAAAGCGCGCGGTCGTCGGGGGTCAGGTGAACCATTTTGGCAAGATTCTCTACCGTATGGCAGAGGTTTCTCTGAGAGAGCATTACGCCCTTTGAGGTTCCCGTCGTGCCCGAGGTGAAGATGAGGGAGCAAAGAGTGTCGACCTCGATCGAAAGCTCGGTATAAGCAGTATTTCCGTTGGAGAGCAGGGAAGCACCTTCGGAAATCAGCGCGGGGAGCTCGTCAAAGGCAATCTTTTCTGTGTCGTTGTCAATCCCTGCCATTTTTGCTTCATATTTTTTGGAATACAGTACGAGAGCCGCGTTAGAAATTTTCGCAATATTGGCAATTTCCTCGGCGGGAATTTCTTTATCGACGGGAACGACCACGCCAAGACCGCAGGTCACGGCAAGATAGGAAAGGCACCATTCGTACGAGTTTTCTCCCGTAACAATTACTTTCTTTCCCGAAAATCCGTTCTTTGCCAGCGCCGTGCCGAGTGCAAAGACGTCGTTTTTCAGACGGGCGTAGCTGTAGGTACGGTAGCTTCCGTCTACCTTTTGCAAAAAGGCGGGACGCGTACCAAATCGCGCGGCACTCTCCTCGAGCATTTCCCGAAGATTATGAATTTTTTTGCTGGGATACAAGGAATATCGTGTCATAGCATACCTCATTATTGTTTTAAAGTTGAGCGCTCAACATTTGAGCACTCAACAATTATATCATATTTTTTTCTTCTATGTGTGAATTATATGTGAATTTATCGAAAAAATACGGAGAGAAAAAAGAAAAAATGGTGATAGAAGCTCTGCTATGAGGGAATACTACGAAAAAATGATTGGATATCTGAAAGGAGAACTAGTGTGAAACGAAAAAAACAGCCGATCGTATCGCCGTTGAACGGCAAGGTGGTATCGCTGTCCGACATTGCCGATCCCGTCTTTTCGGATCGGATTCTGGGAGACGGTTGTGCCATTCTGCCCGAAGACGGAACGATTTACAGTCCTGTAGACGGTGTTGTTTCCTCGGTTGCCGAAACGCGCCACGCGTACGGATTTTTAGCGAAGGACGGAAGTGAGGTGCTCGTGCATTTCGGACTCGAAACCGTCGCCCTTGGGGGCGAAGGCTTTGTTTCTCTCAAAAAGGAAGGTGACGAGGTCCGTCGTGGGGAAATCGTTGCGAAGGTCGATTTGACGCTTTTGAAGAAAAAAGGAATTTCTCTGATTACCCCTGTCCTGATCTGTAATGCCACCGACGGAGAATCGGTCGGGGTTCTGGCATCTGCGGGGGGGAAGGTCAGCGCGGGAGACGGCTTGCTTGAGCGGCGTCTTCCCGTTAAGGCAAGAGGAGTGAAGGGCGGCAAGGGCTTTGACTTTTTACAGCGCCTTGGCAAGGTATTGATGGTAGTGATTGCCGTAATGCCTGCCGCAGGACTTGCGATCAGTCTTGGTAAGCTGTTGGCACTCGCGGGGGGAGATCTCGGCTGGGTGGTAACGATCGGCAGTATTCTCGAAAATATCGGCTGGGCGATTATCGGAAATCTGCATCTTCTGTTTGCCGTGGCAATTGGAGGATCGTGGGCGCGCGATCGCGCCGGCGGTGCCTTTGCGGCGGTGCTTGCCTTTATTCTGATCAATAACATTACGGGTTCGATTTTCGGTGTGACCTCGGCAATGCTTGCCGATCCGAATGCCGTAACGCATACGCTCTTCGGCAGGGAGATTGCCGTCGACGGTTATTTCACCTCGGTGCTCGGCTCGCCTGCACTCAATATGGGCGTCTTCGTTGGTATTATTGCGGGATTCCTCGGAGGAATTCTTTACAACAAATATTACAATTTCCGCAAGCTTCCCGACGCGCTGTCCTTCTTCAACGGAAAACGCTTCGTTCCGATGGTGGTGATTTTTTGGTCGGCAATCGTGGCACTCGTGCTTGCCGTGGTCTGGCCGATCGTTCAGCACGGAATCAACGCCTTCGGTATCTGGATTGCCAATTCGGCGGACGCCTCGCCCGTGCTTGCTCCTTTCATTTACGGAACGCTTGAGCGTCTGCTCTTACCGTTCGGTTTGCACCATATGTTGACGATTCCGATGAACTACACCTCGTTTGGCGGAAGCTATCTGATTCAGACGGGCGCGTCGGCAGGTACGACGGTCTTTGGACAGGATCCGCTCTGGCTTGCGTGGGTGACCGACCTGATCAACTTCAAGAAGGCGGGAGATATCGCGTCGTACGAGGCACTTCTTGCGAGCGTTGTTCCTGCCCGCTTTAAGGTGGGACAGATGATCGGTTCGACGGGACTTCTTCTCGGCGTCGGACTTGCAATGTTCCGCCGTGTCGAACCGGAAAAACGCAAGAGATACCGCTCGATCTATTTTTCGGCGGCGCTTGCCGTTTTCCTGACGGGTGTTACCGAGCCTCTCGAATTTATGTTTATGTTCTGTGCGATTCCGCTTTATCTCGTCTATTCGGTACTGCAAGGTGCGGCGTTTGCATTGGCAGGGCTTGTGAATCTTCGTCTGCATTCCTTTGGTAATGTCGAGCTTGTCACAAGACTGCCGATCTCGATCAGTGCGGGGCTTGGGCGCGACCTTATTAACTTTGTGATTGCCTCGGTGGTGTTCTTTGCCATCGGTTATTTTGTGGCATATTATATGATTGGGAAGCTTCGCTACGCTTCTCCCGGACGGCTTGGCAATTATATGGACGAAAACGCAGAGGATTTTCGTGCCAAGGACACCGAGCGACAGGGGGGCGACAGCCAAGCGGAACGTATCATTGCCCTCTTGGGGGGAAGAGAGAATATCGTGCTTGTCGATTCTTGTATGACGCGGTTGCGCGTGAGCGTCAAGAACGCCGATCTTGTCGCCGACGAGGGGGCATGGAAGCGTGAGGGCGCGCTCAGTCTTCTCAAAAAGGGTGACGGAATTCAAGCGGTGTACGGACCGAAGGCGGACGTCCTCAAATCCGATATCAACGATATTTTATGAGGAGAAAGTTCTTGACCTTGAACACTCACAGCCTCATCGACGGCAAGGGGGAGCAACAGGTTTCGATGTTGGCGGACGCCATTCTTTGCGAACGCTTCGACGTGATTGCCTTACAAGAGGTGAATCAGAAGAGGGAAGATGCAAAGCTTCCGTTGGAGTGTCTCAGAGGATATACGAACGTTTCGTACGCAATTCCCGTGCGCGAGAGTAATTATGCGTACGCTCTGACCCAAAGACTGTGGGATGCGGGCGTAGCGTATACTTGGTGTTATCTTCCTGTGAAGATCGGATACGGGCGCTATGATGAAGGACTCGCTCTTCTTTGCCGCGCGCCGATTGCTGAGGTTCGCTATGGCGCTCTGAGTGATCGGCAGGCGTACGACGATTGGAAAACGAGAATGGCGCTCGGGGTACGGTGTGAGGGGAGCGAGGAATGGTTTTTTACGCTTCACATGGGTTGGTGGGACGATGCCAACGATCCGTTTTGCGAGCAGTGGAAGCGGCTGAGGGAGATTTTGCCGCGCTCGGCTACGGTGTGGCTGATGGGAGATTTCAATCAGCCTGCCGAGGTGCGCGGAGAAGGGTACGATCTTTTGTGTCGGGACGGCTTTTTCGATGCTTACGCATTGGCGGAAATCAAGCAAGGAGAGGGAACGGCAGAAATGAAGATCGACGGTTGGCGCGGACGGACGGAGGCAAAAGGAGCGATTCGGATCGATCATATCTTTTGCAACAAGCCGCCCTGCGTCAAATCCTATCGTACGCTCTTTGACGGAGAACGGTATTCTATGATTTCTGACCATTTCGGTGTGACAATTACCGTGGAAGAGAAATAATGAAAGCTGGAGAGAGAATATGGGGAAACGCGAAGCAGGAATTTTATTGCCCGTGAGTGCTCTGCCGTCGGATTACGGCATCGGGGGCTTGGATCGGGCGGCATTTGAATTTGTTGACTTTTTGGCAAAGGCAGGACAGAGTGCGTGGCAGGTACTCCCTTTGGGACCGACGGGATATGGGGATTCGCCCTATCAATCTTTTTCTGCCTTTGCGGGCAATCCCTATTTTATCAGCCTCGAGCGCCTTTGCAAGGACGGTCTTCTGACCAAAGAGGAGTGCCTTGCCGCTGATGCTACGGCGCCTGACGGCGGGGTCGATTATGGAGCTCTTTATGACAAAAGGACGCGTCTGCTAAGGCAAGCGTTTATGCGCAGCCGACAGACCGCAGAACAGTTACAGTTTGAAGAAGAGCAGTGCTTTTGGCTCTCCGAGTACACGCTCTTTATGGCAATCAAGGAGCGCGTCGGCGGCGCGCCGCTTCTTTCGTGGGAGGAGTCGATCCGCCGCCGTGAGGAGAGTGTGATTGAAGGACTTCGACGAGAACTCGCGGACGAAATCGCGTATCATTCGTTTCTTCAGTACCGTTTTTTTGAGGATTGGAGCTCATTGCGCGCGTATGCCAACGAAAAGGGGATTCGTCTGATTGGTGATCTTCCGATTTACGTTTCGGCAGACAGTGCCGATCTTTGGTGTTCTCCCGCGCTCTTTTCG
>JAZOSZ010000276.1:0-4027 GCA_045657365.1 Eubacteriales bacterium | reverse complement strand
CTCTGTTGAGTACCTCGTCACGGAGTGTACGCATTATTTCTGCGCCGGAATAGTCCTTTGCGGCATGCATACGCTTGCGCGACGTTCCGCCGCCGTGGGTGGTGACCATCGTACCGTCGGCTTCCTTGTCGAACATCACACCGAGGTCGTTGAGCCACTTGATACAAATGGGAGCGTCGTTGACGAGCTTGTAAACGAGCTCGGGAACGTTCTTGAAGTGACCGCCGCCCATTACGTCGAGATAGTGTTGTGCGGGACTGTCGTTCGGCTTATCTGCCGCCTGAATACCGCCCTCTGCCATCATCGTATTCGCGTCACCGTGGCGAAGCTTCGTTACGATCATTACGTTAGCACCGTTCTCGTGTGCCATAATTGCTGCGGCAGAACCTGCGCCGCCGCCGCCGATGATCAGAACGTCAACGTCGTAGTCAATCTTGGAAAGGTCGATGTCTGCGGGGTTCACACGGGGATTTGCCTGAAGAATCTCGGCAAGCTCGAGCGGAACCTTTTCTCCCTTGTTCGGGCCGATCGAAAGCTCGGCGAACTGGGACTTGATGTGGTCAGGGTGATTTTCGAGAAGAACCTGATCCTTTTCTTCTGCGGTCATACGGCGGGGATGATTTCCTGCCAGAACCTGTGCGAGGCGCTCCTCACGAGTTGCTTCCACCTTTTTGATGGATTCTAACATTTCCTGCGTATACATTTCGGCACCTCCTTATTTCTCGAAATCACGGTTGTTGTACATTTCTTTGAGTTCCTCGGCAGTTTTCTTCATAATATCTTGAAGAGCTGCTTCGCAGTCGCCGCCTTCAATCTCGGCAACGCGTTCGAGAAGATGCTGCGTCTCGGGCGCCAGATACTTACCCGTCAGACGGCGAGCCAGCAGACCAACCTGAGGATGCGTAATGCCGGCGGGACAACGCGACGAGCAAACACCGCACATCACGCAGTCGAAGGATTCTTCTGCACACTTTTCATACTCGCCTCTCTGTGCGTAAGCAATATACTGCATTACGTTCAGATCCTGCGTGCAAGCCTTGGTACAAGCATTACAGCCAACGCAAGCATAGATTTCAGGGTAAAGCTGCATCATAATCTGTTCGGTAGGCTTTACCTTCTCGATGTCGTACGGCTGCTTGACCAGCGGGAAGAAGGGAAGAGTTGCAATATACATATTGTTTTCCACCTTCGTCTGGCAGGCAAGACAGGTTTTGAGCTCACGCTCTCCTTTGATGCGGTAGATGGTGGCACAAGCACCGCAGAAGCCGCAACGGCAACCGACGCCGCGTACCAACTGATAGCCTGCGTATTCCATCGCATTCATAATCGTCAGGCTTGCGGGTACTTCATATTTTTTACCGTAAAGGTAAATATTAACCATAGTTTCCATATTGTTTTTTATCCCTTCTTAATATTCGTCGGGGAGCTCGTCAATCTGGTCACAACGGAAGACGGGACCGTCCTTGCAGACGTATTTTGCGCCTACGTTGCATCTGCCGCATTTTCCAACGCCGCATTTCATACGAAGCTCCAGAGTGGTGTAGACCTGCGTTTTATCAAAGCCAAGCTCTTGAAGACCGGCAAGCGTAAACTTGATCATAATGGGGGGACCGCAGAGAATTGCGATCTTGTCGGTCGAGAAGCCAAGCTCCTTGACGTAGTTGGGAACAAAGCCAACGTGACCGTCCCACTCGGGCTGTTCGCGGTCGATCGTCAGATGAACCGAAACGCCCGCATCCTTCGACCACTCTTCGATGATCTCACGGTAGTCTACGAGGTCCTGCATGCTACGCGAGCCGTAAACGATATCGATTTTACCGTAACGGTCACGGTAGTGACGGCAGTAATTGATGACCGAGCGCAAGGGAGCAAGTCCGATACCGCCCGCGATAAAGAGCATATCGTGTCCTGCAAACGCCGTATCTACGGGAAATGCGTTTCCGTACGGACCGCGAATCGTGATCTGCTGACCTACTTCCATCGAATGAAGCCATTCGGTGACACAACCGCACTTTTTAATGGAAAATTCCATATATTCGGTATTCGTGGGAGAAGAGGTGATCGAGAACATAGCTTCGCCTACACCGGGGATCGAAAGCATTGCGCACTGACCTGGCATGTGATCAAATGCTTTCTTGCCGTCGGGAGTGACGACACGGAAGGTTTTGACGTCGGGCGTGTCGATACGGATATCGGTGACCACACCGACGACGGGAATGAGAGTTTCTTTCATATCAACCATTGTCGTTTTCTCCTAACTTTTTCATTACTTTTACGATATTCATATTGATCGGGCACTTGGCAAGGCATCTTCCGCAACCAACGCAGGAGAAGAGTCCGTCATTGTTGGTAGGATAGTAGACAAGCTTGTGCATAAAGCGCTGACGGAAGCGTTCCACCTGAGTCAGACGGTTGTTTCCGTGCGCCATTCTCGTAAATTCGGAATACATGCAGGAGTCCCAGCAACGGAAGCGCTTAACACCGTGTCCCGTGTCGAAGTCTCTGATGTCGTAGCACTGGCAGGTGGGACAAACAAAGGTACAGGTTCCGCAACCGAGACAGCTCTGCGAAAGCTCCTTCCACTCGGGACGGTCAAAGAATTCCTTCGTTTTGTCCGCGCCAAATGCGTCGGGCGTCAGACTTGCCAAGGGGAGCTTTGCCATTCTCTCACGAATGAGCGCTTTCTGCGATTCGACCGCAGAAGAATCACATTCCTCGGTCAGCGAAGCAAGACGGGCAAGGAGAGCCGCTCCCTTTTCGGTCTTTGCATCAAGGTAGAGCGCGTCTTCCGTCTTGTGGCAAACAACGTCGCCTTCGGGCTCTGCCGCGTCAATGCCAAAGGTCTGACAGAAGCAGGTCTCGGCAGGACGGGTGCAAGCGATCGAAACGATCACACCGTGATCACGACGATTTTTGTAGTAGGTGTCTACGGGATCAGAAAGGAAGACACGGTCGAGGATCGCAAAGCTGCGAACGTCGCACGCGCGAACGCCGAAGACGACGAAATCCTCACACTCCTCGCGGGTGTCAATGATCTCAATGGTTTTTCCTTCTACCTTGAAATCCATCAGGTTTTCGGTCTGAGGGAAGAAGAAATCCTTGGGAGAACGAACCGTATTGAGCGCGTTGGAAAGAGAAGCACCCTCACTCCATTCGGTGTAAACAGCACCCTGCTCGGTGTCGACGGGAAGATAAAGCTTTTCTTCCGAAGCAATTGCCGAGAAGAGAGCATCGAGATTGGTCAAAGAGATTTTACGCATTTTCGTCACCTCTTTCTACCGCCTCATTGGGCTCAAGGTCTTCGGTCGTGTAGTCGACGATCGGTGCGCGGCTACCAACCTCGGCACCTGCCTGATAGTCGCCGTAGAATTCGTTGATATCCTTGATGAACTTACGGTTGAGCAGGTGAAGCGGAATCTGCTGGGGACATACGCGCGAGCATTCGCCGCAGTCGGTACAGCGACCGACAACGTGGAAGGCGCGGATGATATGGAACATTTTTTCCTCGAAGGAATCGGCTGCTGCCTTGTTTTCAAGCCCCGACGAAGGGTTATCGAAGACGCACTTTTCACAAGTGCAAGCAGGGCATACGTTGCGGCAAGCGTTGCAACGGATACAGCGCGAAAGCTCATTCTGCCAGAAAGCAAAGCGCTCGTCGGGCGTCATTGCTTCGAGTGCGGCAACCTCGTCAAAGCGAGCTGAGTCGAGAACCTCACCGTCTTCACCGAGAAGCTCGTCGTACGCGGTGTGCTTCTTCGATTTGCAGTTGAGGCAGCGCTCTGCAAGAAGCTCTGCACGGTCGATCGTCAGCGTACCGTCAAAGAGGGTTTCGATCACGATCTTATCAGCATCTTCGGTAATCGAGGCGATGCCTTCGGCAGATTTCTTGACCTTTTCTACGTCAAGCATTCCCGCGCAAGGAACACCCAGAACGTAAACCTTTTCGCGGTTGAATCTGTGCTCGGTCAAAAGTTGATTGAAGCTGTAAGTATCGCAAGGCTTGAGGAAAACGAGAATCTTTTCTTCT
>JAZOSZ010000275.1:0-2735 GCA_045657365.1 Eubacteriales bacterium | reverse complement strand
CGTCAAGGGGGATACGTCGGGTCTGATTCCCGTCTGCGACATGGCAGTCTCTGCCGTCGTCATGGCAATCTGCGGAACAGATGCCACCAAGGCAAAGTTCCGTTGGTTGACCGACTATGCACTGCCGATGAGCCTGATCCTCGGAATGGCATCTGCCATTCCCTTTACGATGCTTCTGGGGGGTAACTGAAAATGAAAAAGAATCTTACGTATATGGAAAGTGTCCACCGTTCGGGACGCATCTGGGGAATCGTCGTAGGCACCGTTCTGCTCTGTTTTCCGCTCGTACTATCGCTGATCTTCGGCGTTCTTCCCAACGCCGAAATTCTCCTGAAGGGAATTTTTGCCACCGCACCGATGTATTGGGCGGTCGGTATTGTGGAAATCTTTACGTACGTTCCGATGCTTGGTGCAGGCGGAACCTACCTCTCTTTTATCACGGGCAACATCTCCAACCTCAAGCTCCCCTGCGCCATTGACGCAATGGAGCGCGCGGGCGTGAAAGCCTCGGACGAAGAAGGCGAGGTCATCTCGACAATCGCGATTGCCGTATCGAGTATCGTCACGACACTCATTATCGTCATCGGCGTGATCTGTATCGTTCCTCTGACGCCTCTGCTCGAATCTCCCGTGCTGGAGCCTGCCTTCGATATGATCCTGCCCGCCCTCTTCGGCGGACTTGCGGTCGTATTCGTTTCCAAGAATCTCAAGCTCTCGATCGCACCGATCCTTCTGATGCTCGTGCTCTTTATCTTCGTTCCCGCGCTGAACGCATCGACCGTCGGCATTATGGTTCCCGTCGGTGTTCTCTTTACCGTCGCCGTCGCAAGAATCCTCTACAAGAAAGGAATCCTTTGATATGTGGTGGTTGTTTCTTCTGATCCCCTTGGCTCTGATCGTTTTTGTGGCAATTCTTTTGCTTCGCGCAATCAAATTCACCCCGAAGGCACAGCCGATCCTCTCCGAGCAAGAAGAGCGCGTTGACACCGACCGTGCCGTACACTGCCTTTGCGAGCTCGTTCGATGCCGCACCGTTTCTTCGTCCGATCCCACGAAAGAGGACGACGCCGAATTTGAAAAACTCATTTCGCTTCTGCCCACACTCTATCCGAACGTGGCGAAGACCTGCGAAATGACGCGCCTTGCCGACCGAGGACTTCTCTTCCGTTGGCAGGGAAAGACCGCGGGTGAGCCTGCCGTGCTGATGGCACACTACGACGTCGTTCCCGTCAACGCCGACGCGTGGGACGTTGATCCCTTTGCCGCCACCGTCAAGGACGGACGCATTTTCGGACGAGGAACGCTCGATACGAAGGTCACCTTCGGCTCGATTCTGCTTTCGGCTGACAAGCTCATTTCGGAAGGGTTTACCCCCGAAAAAGATCTTTATTTCGCCTTTTCGGGCGGAGAAGAGGTCAACGGCAAGGGAGCACTTCATATCGTAGACTATTTTGAAGAGCGCGGCATTGTGCCGTCCTTCGTCCTCGACGAGGGCGGTGCCGTCGTCGAAGGCGTTTTCCCCGGTGTCAGTGCGCCTTGCGGCCTTATCGGCATTGCCGAAAAAGGAATGATGAACGTCGAATACGCGGTAAGCTCCGGCGGCGGTCACGCCTCTGCCCCCAAGCCAAACGCGCCCGTCGACCGTCTTGCCAAGGCTTGTACGAAGGTGTTATCGAATCCCTTCCGCCTCAAGCTCACGCCCCCCGTTGCCGAAATGTTCGATACGCTCGGACGCCATTCGAGCTTCGTTTACCGCGTGATCTTCTCAAATCTCGGCATTTTTCTGCCCGTGCTCAATATGATCTGCAAAAAGGGCGGCGGGGAGATGAACGCGCTGATGCGCACGACGGTTGCCTTTACGCAAATGCAAGGCTCGTCGGCGCCGAACGTTATTCCGCCCAGAGCGACAATGGTTTCCAATATGCGACTCAATCCGCACGACACGATCGACGAAGCGCTCGCGTATCTGAAAGAAACCGTTGATGACGAAAAGGTCGAGATCACACTTCTGCACGGAATGAATCCCAGCCGCATCTCGCGCACCGATTGCGAGGGGTGGGAGAAGGTCGCGTCTGCCGTGGCTTCCACGTGGAAGGGCTGTATCGTGTCACCGTACCTGATGGTACAGTGCTCCGATTCCCGTCATTGGGGACGAATCTCCGACCGAGTTTACCGATTTTCGGCAATGGATCTGACGAGCGAAGAGCGCGCCACGATCCACGGAAATAACGAAAGCATTCGCATCGAAACCCTCTGCCGCGCAGCCGAATTCTACCTGCGCCTGATGCGAAGCTGCTAAAAAGAGTGCCAAGATAACAAAACGACCGATAAGGAAGCTTTCACGCACAAAATGGCATAAAAAGAAGCCTCTCCTTTTGGGAGAGGTGGCAGCCGAAGGCTGACGGAGAGGGTACTTTGTGGAAAGAAAATGCCCTCTCAGTCACCGTTCGGTGACAGCTCCCCCAAAGGGGAGCCTTTTTGTTTGTGCATACAACTTTCTTATCGTGCGGCAAGCTAATAAAACAACCGAGAAGAAAGGTTTATGCACAAAATGGAATAAAAAGAAGCCTCTCCTTTTGGGAGAGGTGGCAGCCGAAGGCTGACGGAGAGGGACCTTTGTGGAAAGAGAATGCCCTCTCAGTCACCGTTCGGTGACAGCTCCCCCAAGGGGGGAGCCTTTTTGTTTGTGCATACAACTTTTTTATCGTGCGGCAAGCTAATAAAACAACCGAGAA
>JAZOSZ010000274.1:0-6933 GCA_045657365.1 Eubacteriales bacterium | reverse complement strand
CGCTCGGTATGCCCCTCTCGTTGCTTTCTTTGCAGAACGACACCGAGGTTTCGGTGCTTGAGATGGGAATGAGCGGTCTTGGCGAGATCGAATATATGTCGAGAATTGCCGAGCCCGATATTGCGATCGTGACGAACATCGGTTCTTCGCACATGGAATATCTCGGCACGCGCGAAAATATCTGCCGTGCCAAAATGGAGATCGTACGCGGTCTGAAGCGTGACGGAACGCTTCTTCTCAACGGTGACGAGCCTCTGCTTCTGAACTATGCGCACGACGTTGAGCCGATCTACGTCGGCTTTGGTGAGCATTGCCGTATCCGTGCAACCTCGGTTCGCGAGGGTCTGGGCAGAACCTTCTTTGACCTTTGCGACGGCGACAAGGTGCTTCCTTCCGTGGAAATTCCTACGATGGGACGCCACAATATTTACGCGGCGCTCTTTGCCTACGCGGTCGGTGCGCGAATGAATCTTTCCGACGAGGTGATTCTCGCGGGACTTCGCAATTACCGTCCTATCGGTATGCGTCAGAACATTTACAAGATCGGTTCGATTTCGGTCATTGAGGACTGCTACAACGCAAGTCCCGAATCGATGCGCGCGGCAATCGGCGTTCTGAAGACGCTGTCGGCGCAAAACGGTGGACGAATGGCAGCCGTGCTTGGCGATATGTACGAACTCGGTGAGAACAGCTCGCTCTTCCACGAGGAGATCGGTCTGCACTTTGCCAAAGAGGGGGGCTCGCTCCTCTATACCTTCGGGGAAAATGCCGAGCAGATCGCGGGCGGTGCGATTCTTGGCGGAATGAATCCCGAACGGATTTTCCGCAACGCCAGTGTAAAGAATCCCGAGCTGACGGGTGAGATGCTTCTGCATTCGCTTTCGGCGGGAGATACTCTGCTCGTGAAGGCAAGCAGAGGTGCGCGTGCGGAGCGCATTTTGGAATATTTGAAAGAAAGTTGGAAATGATAGAACACGCGTCTGCCGTTCGGAGGCAACGCGAATGATGGAGGATCGGTATGAAAGAGCTTTTACTTGAATTTGGTGCGGTGTTGTGTGTTTCGTTTGTCCTGACCGCCATTTTCGGCCGCTTGATCATACCGATCCTTCGCGCCAAAAAGATCGGACAGCATATCCTTGAGATCGGTCCGCGTTGGCATCACTCGAAGGAAGGCACGCCTACGATGGGCGGTATCTGCTTTATTCTTGCCATTCTTCTGAGTCTTGTCGGCGTTTCGGTCTATTACGTGCTGAACGGGGAGCAGGCAAAGCTGATTCCGATGGCGCTGACGCTCGGACTTGCCGTGATGAACGGAATGATCGGCTTTGTGGACGACTTCTGCAAGCTGATGAAGAAGAAAAACGAGGGACTCAAAGCATATCAGAAGGCGGCACTTCAGGTGGTGGTAGCACTTCTGTATATCGCGCTTCTGAAGATGTTCGGGTATATCGACACGACGCTTCACATTCCCTTTACCGAGATTTCGGTCGAGCTTGGCTTCGTATATTATATTTTCGCGCTCCTTGTGATCGTGGGAATGGTCAACAGTGTCAATCTGACCGACGGGATCGACGGTCTTGCCTCGACGGTGACGCTCGTGATATTTATTTTCTTTGCATTCGTCGGCGTCAACGCTCTGAATTCGTCGGTGACGCTGATTTCTGCCGCACTTATTGGCGGTATGCTCGGATTTTTGGTCTACAATCTCAATCCCGCCAGAGTCTTTATGGGAGATACGGGCTCGCTCTTTTTGGGCGGTGCCGTTACGGGAACGGCGTTCCTCATTCGCGAACCGATGCTGATTCTGATCATCGGCGGTGTTTACGCGATGGAAAGCATTTCGGTGATTTTGCAGGTGGGCAGCTTCAAGCTGCGCCAGAAGCGGATCTTTAAAATGGCGCCCATTCATCATCACTTTGAAAAGTGCGGTTGGAAGGAAAACAAGATTGTGGTCGTCTTCTCGACGGTGACGGCGCTCCTTTGCGTACTTGCGTGGTTTGGGCTTTAACAATTTCTGAAGGGGGGAGTTTGGATGAAAAAATCGGAAGAAAGCAAACGTCTGCCCTCGGAATCCTTGGAAACAAATGAAAATGAACGTTCGCTGTCGGAACGTCAACTCTCTCGCAAAGAGGTGCGCGAAGAACGGAAGCGTCAGAAGGACGCAGTTTTTTTCACGCCGCTGACACCCCCGCCCGAGGTTGACGAAACGGCGCCGTTAGCGAAGGGCAGTGTGGATGCGTGGTTTCTCCTCTGGTCGATGTTGCTCGTTTGCTTTGGTGCGGTGATGTCCTACAGCGCGAGCGCGGTGTATGCCGAGCGGGAGTATGGCAGCTCTACGTACTATTTGTGGAGATATCTTTTGTTTGCCGTTGTCGCTTGCGTTGTGACCGTGCTTTTTGTTATGCTGGCGCGTCCGTGGATGCTTCGGTATCTTGCGGTCGGCTCGTACGCTCTGTCGATCGTTCTTTTGCTTCTCGTACTGCTCATCGGTGCGGCAGAAGGCGTGGCACAGCGTTGGATCGACTTTGGCATCTTTACGCTACAGCCTTCGGAGATCGCGAAAATGGCGGTTGTGATGATGTTAGCGCTCTATATGTCCAAATACGAGCGGAAGATTTCGAGTCGCGCAAAATACAGCGGAAGCTTTCAGCACGGGTTTGTCGTTCCGATGGCAATCATCGGTCTGATTTGCGTACTGATCGCACTTGAACGGCATATTTCGGGACTGATGATCGTCGGCGTGCTCGGCGTTTCGGTGATGTTCCTCGGCGGTACGCGTCCCAAATACTTAGGACTCTTTTTTGGATTGATTATCTTCGCAGGTGTCTTTCTGATTCTCGTTTCGGATTACGCGCAAACGCGTGTGACGAGCTGGATTAATCTCGAGAGCGACCCTCTCGGCTCAGGTTGGCAGACCTTGCAGGGACTCAACGCGATCGGCTCGGGGGGATTCTTCGGCTTGGGACTTGGCTTCAGCCGACAGAAATACGGCTATGTTTCTCAGCCGCAGAACGACTTTATTTTTACGATCATTTGCGAGGAGCTCGGCTTTGTCGGTGCCTTCCTTGTAATTTTCCTCTTTGCCATGCTGATCTGGCGCGGGATCCGCATCGGACAGCGCGCGCCCGACAAATTCTGCGCGCTGACGGTCTGGGGACTGACCTTCAAAATCGCGTTGCAGGTGGCAATGAACGTTGCGGTCGTCACCAATATGATGCCCAACACGGGAATTTCGTTGCCCTTCTTCAGCACGGGTGGTTCGTCGCTGATGATTCAGATTTTTGAGATCGGTATTATTCTGCTGATCTCACGGTTTTCCACACAGAAAAAATAATCGGGAGTAGCTATGAGAGTTTTACTGACGGGCGGCGGCACGGGCGGACACGTTTATCCCGCGCTTGCCATTGCCGAAATTATTAAGAGAAATCATCCCGACTCGGAGATTGCCTTCGTCGGCACCGAAAAGGGAATTGAAAATAAGCTCGTTCCGAAAGCGGGCTATCCATTGTATCATATCAATATTCAGGGAATTCGCCGTTCTCTTTCTCCGTCCAATTTCAAGACGGCGTACCTCGTTCTGACCTCGCCCTCGAAGGCGAAGAAGATCATCGAGAAATTCCGTCCCGATCTTGTCATCGGGACGGGCGGTTACGTTTCTTGGCCTCTCTTACGCGCCGCGTCGTCGATGGGGATTCCCACGATGGTACACGAATCGAATGCGCTGGCGGGCGTTGCCGTGCGGCAGTTGCAGAAGCAGGTCGACGTGATTCTGACGAATTTTGAGGCAACGAAGGAAGGTCTTTCG
The DNA here is from genome assembly GCA_045657365.1 of Eubacteriales bacterium. Taxonomy (GTDB): domain Bacteria; phylum Bacillota; class Clostridia; order Oscillospirales; family CAG-272; genus HGM12713. The sequence continues at coordinate 3,128 of JAZOSZ010000274.1, read as the reverse complement.
CGTGCGGGCAAGGAAAAGGCGGTTCGCGTGGGCAATCCTCTGCGGACGTCGCTTTCGACGCTTTCGCGCGAAGAAGCGAGAGCGCGCCTTGGGATTCCCGATGACGTGAAATTTTTGATTCTTTCGTTTGGCGGAAGTCTCGGCGCCCGCAAGCTCAATGAAGCGGCGGCAATGCTCGGACGCTTTTTCGCCTCGGAGAAGCCCGACGTGATGCAGATTCACGTGGGTGGTACGCGTGCCTATCCGCACGCTGAGGAAATCTTTACGGCGTACGGTCTTGCGCAGAACGAGCGCATCCTTCTCAAAGAATATCTGTACGATATGCCGACCTATCTTGCGGCGGCAGATCTGATCATCTCGCGCGCGGGGGCGATGACGCTGACCGAGATCGCAAGTCTGCATAAGCCTGCGCTCCTCATTCCGTCGCCGAACGTCACCGACAATCATCAGTATAAGAATGCGAAGGTGCTTGCCGACGCGGGCGCGGCTCTGCTTCTCGAGGAAGAGAATATGACCGAGAAGACGCTGTGCGAACTCGTAGAGCGTCTCTATGGCGACGAGAGCGCACGGGAGAGTATGAGCCGAGCGCTCGAAGCCTTCCACGCACCCGACGTGGAACGCCGCATCAACGATGAAATTACGGCGCTTCTGCAACGAAAACAGAAAATCGTGGAACATAAATAAAAATAGTAAGGAAGGAAAGAGGGAATGAAAGCCGCAAAGCCGAAAAAGCCGAAGCAGGATATCATCATCGAGGTTGACGTACGCAAGCTCGTCCGCTTTGCCGTGCTTCTTCTGATGATTTTTCTTTGTGTTTTTTGTCTGATTTTCTGTGTGCGCCGATTCCTTACCGTACAGAAATTTTCGATGTCGGGAATTTCGGAATATGAGCTGGAGGAGATCGTTGCCGCTTCGGGCGTGAAACGCGGAGATCGCTGGGTATCTCTGGATTCTCAGGAAATTGCCCAAAACGTATGTGACGGTTGTCCTTACGTTGCTTGGGTCAAGGTGAGCTTTCGCTTTCCGAATCAACTTCATTTTTCGGTCGAGGGAAAGCTCGGTGTCTGGTATATTGAGGTTGAGGATCGGAAATATTCGCTGGATCCCGAGCTCGTTGTGATTACCGATACCGAGAATACTGACGGAATGACGAAGCTGATTCTTCCGAATCTTCAAAGCGCGATTGCGGGCGAGCTTCCCGTCTTTGGCGAAAGTCAGACCGAGCTGAAAAAAACGCTGGAGCTTGTTTCGATGATCCGTGAATCTCCGCTGAAGGGACGCTTGACGTTGGTCGATCTTTCCGACCGCACGAATATTGCGCTCGAGATCGACGGAAGGTATCGCGCCCTTCTGGGGGACAGCTCAAATTTTGAGGCGAAGATCGGCGAAATTATGATGATTTTGTCACAGGAAGCGGTCAAAAATTCGGTGGGCGGAGAGATCAACGTCACCGTCCCCGGTCACAGTGGATTCCGTCCCTCGTCTTCTGCGGCAGAGGGAAGCAATTCCTGAATGCCAAAAAACGAAAAATACTATATCTTGTGCCTGAAAAAACAGACGAACGCAACATGTCGGAGTAAGCGGAATTTTGCTCCGACGTGTTCTTTTTTTGTTTTTTATCAAAAAAAGCCGATTTTTTTGCAAAAAATCTGATGAAATTTTAAAAAAACTATTGCAAAAAGAGGGAAAGTATAGTATGATTATAGTATGTAGAAATCTATCTTTTTGATGATGCAGGAATAATGAAATTTGGAGGATAACGAAGATGACTTTTGAACGCGATGAGAGCTTTATCGGCGGCGTGAGAATTAAGGTAGTCGGTGTCGGTGGCGGTGGAAACAATGCTGTCAACCACATGATCAAATCGGGAGTGCAGGGAGTTGAGTTTATTACGCTCAATACCGACCGTCAGGCATTGAACCGTTCACTTGCCCCCACGCAGATTGTGATCGGTGAGAAAATCACTCACGGATTCGGTGCGGGTGCGAAGCCCGAGATCGGTAAGATGTCGGCAGATGATTCTCTTGAACAGATCAAGGCAGCGCTGAACGGCGCAGATATGGTATTCATTACCGCAGGTATGGGCGGCGGTACGGGTACGGGTGCGGCTCCCGTCGTGGCAAAGGCAGCCAATGAAATGGGAATTCTGACCGTCGGTGTCGTGACCAAGCCTTTCGCGTTTGAATCGAAGCGCAGAATGGAGCAGGCACTCGCGGGAATTGATGAGCTTTCGCAGTACGTCGACTCGCTCGTTGTGATCCCCAATGAAAGACTCAAGCTCGTATCCGATACGAGAATTACGCTCCTGAACGCCTTCTCGGTGGCGGACGACGTACTTCGCCGTGCCGTACAGTCGATTTCCGAGCTGATCAACGTTACGGGCTTTATCAACCTCGACTTTGCTGACGTGACCGCCATTATGACGCGCTCTGGTGTGGCTCACATGGGTATCGGTAGCGCTACGGGTAAGGATAAGGCGGAAGAGGCAGCCAAGGAAGCCATTGCCAGCCCGCTGCTTGAGACCTCGATCAAGGGTGCGATGGGTATTATCATCAGCATCTCGGCATCTCCCGACGTCGGACTTGAGGATATCGACCTCGCTTCGACGATGATCTCCGAGGAGTGCAATCCCGACGCGAACATCATCTGGGGTGTGGCATTCGATCCCGAGCTTCAGGACGAGATGCGTGTGACGATCATTTCTACCGGCTTTACGAACGAAACGGCGGCACAGAAGCACGCAATCGAGGCGGCTGCCGAAGCGGGTGCCGCAGAAGCACCTGCCGAGGAAGCGGCTCCGAAGAAGGACGCGATTGATCTTGACGACGTCTTCGGAAGTCTGTTTGGCAACTAATCAATTTACGAGAAGAAACATACAGGAGGATTTTGAAAATGACCTTTGAGCACGAAGAAACGATGGAATACGGCGTCAACATTAAAGTCATCGGTGTTGGCGGCGGCGGAAATAATGCGATCAACCGTATGATCGCGGCAGGTGTCAAGGGCGTGGATTTCATCGCCATCAACACCGACAAGCAGGCGCTTCAGAAGTGTCTCGCTCCCACACAGCTCGTCATTGGTGAGAAGATCACCAACGGCTTTGGCGCAGGCTCGAACCCCGAGATCGG
>JAZOSZ010000273.1:0-6894 GCA_045657365.1 Eubacteriales bacterium | reverse complement strand
ATTTCAATAAAATTGATTTTTAACGGAACGATGACAGTAAAAAGGGCAGAGATTTTTCTCTGCCCTTTTGTGTTTGTTTTGATTATCTGTTGAGAATCAGCTCGGTGAGCTTGACGGGCTCAACGATCTTGTCGCCCTTGTAAACGCGCATGTTGCCCGAAGCGATCTCGTCGATCAGAACAACCTCGCCGTTGTGGTAACCGAATTCGAACTTGATATCCCAAAGGTCGAGACCGATTTCCTTGAGGTCGTCGGCAACGATCTTGGTGATCGCAAGCGTCTGCTTCTTCATGCTCTCAAAGAGCTCGGGGCTCATAACGCCGAGCGCGGCAAGTCCCTCGCCGGTAACCAGCGGGTCACCCTTCTCGTCGTTCTTGAAGGTACACTCAACGTAGCCACCCTCAAGACGCGTACCGTCCTTGATATATTCGCCGTATCTGCGGATAAAGCTGCCCGTAGCAACGAGACGGCAGATGACTTCCAGACCGTTACCGCCCTGCGCCTTGCCGAAATTTTCTGCGGGAAGTACTTCCATCGTGGCGTCTTCGACATTTGCCGAAACGTAGTGGGTCTTAATGCCTGCTTTCTTGAGCAACTCAAAATAATGAATCGAAACCTCAAGGTTTGCTCTTCCGATACCTTCAATGGTAAGTCCTACCGAGTTTTCACCCGGATCAAACACGCCGTCTTTTCCCGTGCAATCGTCCTTGAATTTCAGAAGAACGTTGCCGTTTTCGAGTGCATATACGTCTTTGGTTTTTCCTGCGTAGATCTTTTTCATAAAATTTCCGCTCCTTTTTTGATTGAAAATAGAATCTTAGAACAAATATATTGTATCACTAAAATTGAATTTTGTACAGAGTTTTTTTAAAAAAAATGGGACTTTTTGAAAAAATTTTTCTTAGTTTGTCAAAGAAAAAATGATCTTTTTATGAGGATACTATAAATATTGTAAGAAATATCGGGATACTTGTTGACAACTCAACAAGATTATGGTATGATATAAATTGGAAATGAATGCAAAGGAGGGAAAAAAGTGGACCAAAGAAGGTCGGAACGACCGTCCGAACCGATCGAAACGGGATTTGAAGCCTTTAACGCTCTGCTCGGAAACACGATGAAAAGTCTCGAGCATCTGAAGGCAAAAGGAATGGGCGAATACGGTCTGTCGGGAACGCATACGCTCTGTCTTCGGAATTTATATGAAGTGTCGGAAGGATTGACCAGAACCGAGCTATCCGTTCGTTGCGGAGTTGACCGTGCGCAGATCACACGCGTGATCGGAGAGCTTCTTGCCAAGGGAATTGTTTTTGAGGTGGGCGGAAGATCCAATTACCGCAAAAAATGCGTCCTGACCGAAAAGGGAAGAGCAACGGCATCGGAAATTGACGCACTGGTCAAAAAGATCAACTCTTTCGTCAGCGGAGATATCCCCCCTGCGAGATTGCAGAGTTTCTACGAAACCTTGCGGGAAATCTGCGAGAATCTCAAACGGGCAGAAGAATTTCTGTAAGAAAAAACAACAAAAATAACAACTCAAAATTTTGGGAGGATTGAACATGAATACTACGGAGAAAAACAACGTAAAACCGGTGGAAGTAAAGATTCACCGCAGACCGAAGACCGAACGTAAGTACGAGCGCGTTGCCGACGTACGCGAGTTTTTGCGCGTTTTGCAGAAGCACGGCGACCGTGTGGTCTTTTCCTATTTTGATAAAAAGAGAAATCTGCACGACGTGACCTATGCCGAGTTTCTGGATAAGATCAAGAAAATTGCGGCAGGACTTACCGCGCAGGGCTATGCAGGAAAACGCATTGCGCTGATCGGCGAGACCTCGGTCGAGTGGGTAGCATCGCACCTTGCCATTCTCGCAACGGGAGGCGTTGCGATTCCGATGGATAAGGAACTCGAGATTGAGGTGATCGAAGGCTTCCTTGACGGCGTTGAGGCAGAGGCAATCGTATATTCGGCAAGCTTTAACGGAAAGTTTACGCAGGCAATGGAAAATCATAAGAGCCTTTCGCTCTTCCTTCCGATTGCTCCCGATGAAGCAGAGCTTACGGGCAAGGGCGTTCTTTCTCTGGATGCATTGATTGCCAAGGGCGAAGAGAGTGTTGCGGCAGGATTTGAGTATCCGCCCGTCAAGAGCCGCGAGACAATGGCAGAGATGCTCTTTACCTCGGGTACGACGGGAACGAGCAAATGCGTGATGCTTTCACAGAAGAATATTTTCTCGGTCGTTACCGCGGCGGCGGCAACGGTGGACTTTACGCCCGAAGATACGATCGTATCGCTTCTTCCGATTCATCACACCTACGAGCTTGCTTGTATGCTCGCGGGAATGGATTACGGTATGCACATCTGCATCAACGATTCGTTGACGCACGTACTCAAGAACTTTAAGATTTTCAAGCCCACGGCGCTGGTGCTTGTTCCTTTGTACGTTTACACCTTCTATAAGCGTATCTGGTCTGAAGCTAAGAAGAGCGGACGCGATAAGATTCTCAAGCTCGGTCTCGGTGCTTCGCGCGCGATGCGCCATATCGGTATTGACAAGCGCGACGCGATTTTCGGCGAAGTGCTGTCTGCCTTTGGCGGAAATCTTCACAAGATTGTTTGCGGCGGTGCGGCCCTCAATCCCAGAATGATCGAGTTCTTTGAAAATCTCGGCGTCACGATCTACGAGGGATTCGGAATTACCGAGTGCTCGCCTCTGGTTTGTGTTGCTCCTTACTATGCGCAGAAATACGGCTCGGTCGGTCCCGCAGTTCCTTGCTGTCAGGTCAGAATTGACGGAGAGCGTATGAACGAAAAGGGTTACCTTGAGGGTGAAATTCAGGTCAAGGGTGACAACGTAATGCTCGGCTACTACAACAATCCCGAAGCAACGGCGGAAGCCTTCACCGAGGATCATTGGTTCCGCACGGGCGACGTCGGATATATGGATGCCGATGAGTATGTGTATATTACGGGACGTATGAAGAACGTCATCGTTCTTGAAAACGGAAAGAACGTTTTCCCCGAAGAGATTGAAGAATACCTTGGCAATATCGAACAGATTGCCGAGTGTGCTGTCATCGGACGCGAGAACGGCGAAAATGTGACTCTCGTTGCACTCGTATATCCCGACACCTCGAAATATCCCGAAGGAACGTCGCTTGCCGAAATGGAAAAGAATATCGAGGAATTGATTCTTGCGATGAACAAGACGCTTCCGACCTACAAGCAGGTAAAGAAGGTCGAGGCAAGAGAAACTCCCTTTGAAAAAACGACGTCGAGAAAGATCAAGCGCCACCTTCTGAGTTGAAATTGCTTTTAAATATTTTTAAAAAGCACTTGACAAAACAAAAATAATTATATATAATAGTATCAATAACTACTTTTAAAACTTTTTGCAACCGCCTTTTGGCGGTTGCAACCGAATACGAAAGGCGGATCATTATGGAAAACTACGTAATTCTTACCGACTCCTCTTGTGACCTTGGAAAAGAACTGGCGGAAGAACTCGATCTTCACGTGATTTCTCTGGAAGCGGTATTTGATAACGGAACGACCAAGCTCGACTCCGAAATTGACGTCAAGGAGTTTTATCAGCAGCTTCGCGAAAAGGTACAGATCACGACCTCTGCTGTGGGCATTGACCGTTTTCTGAATTTTATCGAGCCGTTTTTGGCAGAGGGAAAGGACGTTCTGTATCTCGGCTTTACCTCGGGTCTTAGCGGAACCTTTAATGCAGGCTTCGTTGCTTCGCAGGAGCTTTCTGAAAAATATCCCGACCGTAAGGTTTATGCGGTAGATACGCTTTGTGCGTCGCTCGGCCAAGGTCTTCTTGTGTATCTTTGCGCCAAGATGCGTCTTGCGGGCAAGGGAATTGACGAGGTTCGTCTCTTTGCCGAAGAAAACAAATTGCATCTTTGCCATTGGTTTACCGTCGACGATCTCTTCTTCTTAAAGAGAGGCGGACGCGTGAGCGCGGCAACTGCCGTCATGGGAACGATGCTCAGCATTAAGCCCGTGATGCACGTGGATAACAAGGGAAGATTGATCAACGTAGAAAAAGCAAGAGGAAGAAAAGCGTCGCTCGATGCGCTCTTCAATAAAATGAAGGCAACGGCAATTGAGCCCGAGACGCAGACCTGCTTTATTTGTCACGGAGATTGCGAAGAAGATGCAAAGTATCTGGCAGAAAAAATGAAGAAGGAGCTTGGCGTTCCCGAGGTTATTATCGGCTATACGGGACCCGTTATCGGAGCACATTCGGGCCCTGGTACGTTGGCAATTTTCTATCTTGGAACGGAGAGGTAATTTCTCATGACGATGACTGGACATATGTTTTTTGGTATGCTGCTTTCGGCGGCGAATGCGCTGGATAACAGTCAGGATATCATTAACAATATGAACGTATTTCCCGTGCCGGACGGCGATACGGGAATCAATATGACGCTGACGATGCGCACGATGAAGAAGATGGAAGACTTTGAATCGCTTTCCGATTGCGCAAAGAAGGCGGCAGACGTAGCGCTTCGCTCGGCAAGAGGAAATTCGGGAGCGATTCTCTCCCTTTTCTTCCGAGGTATGGCAAAATCCTTCCGCGGACTCGATGAAGCAAACTCGGCAGAGATTGCCGTTGCCTTCCGCACGGGATATAACGAAGCCTATAAAGCGGTAATGAACCCCACGCGCGGAACGATTCTGACGGTTATGCAGAAATGTGCCGATAAAGCAGAGGAATTTACGAGCGGGGAGAAGATCAGCGTCGAGGAGCTTTTCACGCGCCTTCTTGAGGTTGCCGAAATTGCATTGGCAAAAACCCCCGAGCAGCTTCCGAAGCTGAAGGAAGCGCACGTGGTTGACGCGGGCGGTTACGGCTTCGTTACCATTCTGAAGGGAATGCTTGCCGCATTGCAGAAGAATCCCGTAGTGCTCTTGAACAACAGCTCGTCGAGCTCGGGGGCGGCGGATTTCTCCGACTTTGACGGTGAGGAGATTACTTTTGCCTATTGTACCGAGTGTATCGTCGAAAAGGACGAGGCACATCGCGGAGAGGGTGTGGCAGACGAATTCCACACGTTTCTCGGAGAGATCGGCGATAGCGTGGTCTTCCTTGACGATGAAGAAATTATTAAGTTCCACGTGCATACCGATCACCCCGGTGCCGTGTTGGAAAAGGCGGTCGAATACGGAAGCCTTGCGACCGTAAAGATCGAAAATATGAAAAATCAGCATTCCGAAATGGTGACACAGCAGGAAAAGAAGGAGCGCAAAGATCCTTCGGCTGAGCGTGTTGCTGCGCCTACCAAAAAGTACGGCTTCGTTTCGGTTTGCCTTGGCGACGGTATTGCCGATGCGTTTATGGATATCGGTGTTGACCGCATTATTCGCGGCGGACAGACGATGAATCCGAGTACGCAGGATATTATGGACGCCGTCAATCTGACGCCCGCCGAGATCGTATTTGTGCTTCCCAACAACAAAAATATTTATATGGTTGCCGAGCAGGCGGCAAAGCTGATCCCCGACAAGAAGGTCGTGGTCATTCCCACGCGAAGTGTCCCGCAGGGCATCACCGCAATGATCGCGTTCAATCCCGACGCCTCCGTGGAAGTCAACGCACAGCAAATGGAAGCGTCGTTGGCAAACGTCGTCAGTATGTCGATCACGCACGCTGTACGCAGTACGACGGTACAGGGCGCAAAGATTTCGGACGGACAGATGCTCGGTCTTGTGGACGGTAGCATTGCTTGCGTGGAAAACAGTGCCGAGGAATGTCTGTTGCGACTTGCCGAAAAGATGACGGACGCTTCGTACGTTATGGTTTTCCTTGGGGAAGAGGTTCCCGCCGATGCACAGGAACGAGTCGAAGCAATCATTCGCGAAAAAGCGCCGATGTGCGAGCTTTCGGTGATGGTTGGCGGACAACCGCTCTATCCTTACGTAATTTCGGTAGAATAAAAATCAGAAAGCGGAGTAAAACTCCGCTTTCTTTATTTTTTACTCTCTTTTTTCAAAATTGAATAAATGCGACAGATCTGGCAAAAATAGTAGCAGGTAAGATCAAGAACGTAAAGGAGTAAAAAATTATGTCAGAACAACCTAACAAAAAGAGTCTTTCCGAAAAACTGAAAAATACAAAAATGAACCGTGCGGCACTGATCGGGACGGTGCTTGTCCTCGTCCTGCTCGCGGTGATCATTTCGGTTACGGTAGTCTCGAATCGCGCCAACAAAAAGGGCAGTGGAATGCCCGATCCCGACCACAAGGATACGGTAGAAACAAAGCCGAACGAAGAACAGAAAGAGCCTGAGGACACGGAGCCGGAAGACCAGACGCCTTCCGACAGCGAAACAAAGCCCCCGAAGGACGAGTCTTCGAGCGTAGAAAACAAGCTTCCTTCGTTCGTACTTCCCGTCAGCGGTGTGCTTTCCAAAAAGCACGACTCCGAGCTGCAGGTCTATTCAACGACGATGAACGATTATCGCGTTCATATCGGTGTGGATATTGTGACCGAGGCGGGAGCTCCCGTGTATGCGGCGGCAGACGGAACGGTAGGCAAAATCTGGAAGGATCCTATGATGGGATACAGTATGGCTATCAAGCATAGCGGAAACTGTTATACCATTTATAAGAATCTTTCGGATACCCTTCCCGACGGAATTCAGGAAGGAACCTCGGTTCGTTCGGGTCAGTTGATCGCTTCGGTCGGCGAGAGTGCCATGATCGAGGTGGCAGAGGAACCGCACTTGCATTTTGAAATGACGGTTGCAGACCTTGCCGTCGATCCGCTCGAGTATTTCAGCGAAAAGTCGCTCGAATCCCTGTCAATCGATGCGTCGTACGGCGAATAAGAAACACGGGGGAGTCTTAAGACTCCCCCGTGTTTCTTATTCGCCGTA
>JAZOSZ010000272.1:0-2041 GCA_045657365.1 Eubacteriales bacterium | reverse complement strand
GGGTCGTTGAGGGCGTCAAAAATTCGGAGAATATCAATGCCGTTGGCAATCGACTTCTGCACAAAATACTCGACGACGTCGTCCGAATAGTGGCGATAGCCGAGAATATTCTGTCCGCGGAAGAGCATCTGAAGCTTGGTGTTCTTGACCTCAGCGCGGATCTTACGCAGTCTTTCCCAAGGATCTTCGTTCAGAAAACGCAGGCAGGAGTCAAAGGTGGCTCCGCCCCACGCTTCGAGCGAGTGGTAGCCGATCCCGTCGAGCTTACCGAGAATCGGAAGCATATCTTCGGTTGTCATTCGCGTCGCGATCAGCGATTGATGCGAGTCGCGAAGAACGGTTTCTGTAATTTTTACCATAAATTATTTCCTCCTAAACAAATCACCAAGCCCACGACAGGAAGACACCTGCCGCCACGGCAGAACCGATAACACCTGCCACGTTGGGGCCCATTGCGTGCATCAAAAGGAAGTTCGAGGGATCTTCCTCTTGTCCTACCTTTTGCGAAACGCGCGCCGCCATCGGAACTGCGGAAACACCTGCCGAACCAATGAGGGGATTGATCTTTCCACCCGACAGCCAGTTCATCAACTTTGCGGTCAAAAGTCCGCCACAGGTCGAGATGCAGAAAGCAACAAGTCCAAGCGCAATAATGAGAAGCGTCTGCACGCGCAGGAAATTCTCCGCGCTTGCCGTAGCACCGACCGTAATGCCGAGGAAGATCGTAACGATATTCATCAGCTCATTCTGTGCCGTCTTGGAGAGACGATCGGTCACACCGCAGACGTTGAGCAGGTTACCGAACATCAGACAGCCGACCAGCGGCACGGCGTCGGGAATGATCATTCCGACGACGAAGGTTACGACGATCGGGAACAAAATCTTCTCGGTCTTGGAGACCTGACGGAGCGCGGTCATTTTGATCTGACGCTCCTTCTTGGTGGTAAGTAATTTCATAAAGGGCGGCTGAATCATCGGAATCAGCGCCATATAACTATACGCCGCAATCGCAATCGCGCCAAGCAATGCGGGTGCGAGCGTCTTGGTGACAAGAATTGCCGTCGGGCCATCCGCACCGCCGATAATACCGATCGAAGCCGCTTCCTGCGGAGAAAAGAATCCCGAAAGCAGTGCGCCCGAAAAAGCAACGAAAACGCCAAGCTGGGCGCCGGCACCGATCAGAAGGCTCTTGGGATTCGAGATCAGCGGGGAGAAATCGGTCATTGCACCGATTCCTATAAAGATCAGACAGGGATAAATACCGAGTTTAACTCCCATATAAAGAAGGTCCAGCAGTCCCCCGTCGTGAAGCACCTGACCGTAGCTGATCTCCTCGGCGATAAACAGATCCAAATGGAACATATTCGCACCGGGAAGATTCGTCAGAAGCATTCCGATCGCAATGGGGAGTAGCAAGAGCGGCTCAAACTTCTTCACGATCGCCAGATATACAAGGACGAAGGCGATCAAAAACATAATGGCGGTCTGCCACCAATTTTCATTGGCAAACAGTCGGGCAACGCCTGTCGTTTCTAAAAATTTCTGAATACTTTCAAGCATATCCGAACGAGTTCCTTTCGATAAAATAACAAATCGTCAGAAACTCAGTTCAACGTAACGAGTACGGCGTCGGTTTCTACCGTCGCGCCCTGTGCAACCTCAACACTTGCTACCGTTCCGTCCTGAGGAGCGCAAATATCGTTTTCCATCTTCATTGCTTCAAGAACGATCAGAACGTCACCCTTCTTGACTGCCGCACCAACCTTCACGTTGACCTTCATAATGTTACCGGGCATTGGAGCCTTGACAGAAACGGCGCCTGCCGTGCCTGCCGAAGCGGGAGCGGCTGCGGGAGCGGGTGCTGCTGCGGGAGCGGGTGCTGCTGCAGGAGCGGGTGCTGCTGCGGGAGCAGTAGGAACCTCGCCTAAAAGCTCTATTTCGATTTCGTATGCTTCGCCGTTTACATTTACTCTGTACTTTTTCATTTTAATCACCATTTCCTTAGATTTTTTTAAATGACTTTACTCTGATTGCAGAAACA
>JAZOSZ010000271.1:0-2239 GCA_045657365.1 Eubacteriales bacterium | reverse complement strand
ATCACCCCTGAGTTGGTAGATAAAACGATCGGTTCGGGAGGAAGAGACGGTCTCGAGGAAATGGTTCGCGCGATTGCTACCTCGAATTTTGATGTGATTTTTTCCACAATCGATACGATCGTTCGTTCCTCAAAGGACGTTGCCGTATTTTGGCAGGATTTAATTTCTTTCTATCGGGATATGCTTGTAATCAAAGCAACGGCTTCGGCAGAGAAATATCTTGATTTAACAGCGTCTGAAACCGAACGGTTGAAAGCGACCTCGGCGCTCTTTTCGAGAGAAACGCTCTTGTATCATTGCCGCGTTCTGGATGATGCTTTTTATATGATGCAACATTCGGCGGCAACCAAACGAATGCTTGCGGAAATGGCACTTTTGAAGCTTTGCGACACGTCTCTGGATACCTCTCCCGATGCAATGCTGTCGCGCATTTCAAAATTGGAAACGATGATAGCGTCAGGCGTAACGTTTCGTTCTTCCGTCCAAGAGGAGAACATCAAACCTAAGGAAACTCCCAACAAAGAAATCAAAGAAATCAATCTCTCGACGCCCAAAGAAGCGCCTACCTTTAAGGCACTTCGCGGTTGGAATGAAATTGCCGAACGCGCAGCATCAGGCGACGGCTTGATCCTTGGTTTTTTAACCACGGCAAAAGCGCTGATTGACAGTGAGGGAACCATTCATTTGAAATTTCCCAATGAACTTCCGATATCGATGCTGAATCATCCCGATAAATTGGAGAGTATCCGCGGAGCACTTTGTATGGCACTTCAAAAAAACGTAGCGCCGGAGCAACTGCTGTTGGAAATTTTAGCAGGAAACGAAGAGTTTTCGGATCTTGACGAATTTGATGCAATTAACGATTTATAAAGAAACACACAAATAAAGGAGAGAAAAATGAAAGCAAATATTCCAAAGGGAATGGGCGGCGGTCCTCAAAATATGAATGCGATGATCCGTCAGGCACAAAAAATGCAGGAAGATATGGCGGCGCTCCAGGAAGAACTGGATGCCAGAGAATATGACATTTCTGCGGGTGGCGGAGTTGTTGGCGTAAAGATCAACGGAAAAAAGGAAATTCTTTCAATCAACATTGAACCCGAAATCGTCGATCCCGACGATATTGAAACTCTTTCCGACATTTTGGTTGCTGCCGTAAATGAAGCAATTAAGCGTGTCGAAGATACCAACAACGAGGAAATGGGAAAGATTACGGGAAGCGTCGGTCTCCCCGGAATGTTTTAATTCCTTATGAGTGAACATATTGAATCGTTACAGCGTCTCGCAGAACAATTCGGACGCTTACAAGGTGTTGGTAAAAAATCCGCGATGAGAATGGCGTTTTCTGTTTTGGAAATGGATGAAACGAAGGTTGCTGAATTTGCCGCTACGATGCTGGAAGCGAAAGAAAGAATCCACCCGTGTCCCATTTGCGGCAATCTTACCGAAGATGATGTTTGTTATATTTGTCAGGATGAAACGAGAAACAAGCATATCGTTTGCGTGGTAGAAGACGTCAAGTCCTTGATGTCGATCGAGAAGGTCAGGGAATATCGCGGACTTTATCACGTTTTGAACGGTGTTATTTCTCCCGTCAACGGAATTACGCCTGATAAAATTCGTTTGACTGAGCTGATCCATCGTGTAAATAACGAGTACATTGACGAAGTTATGATCGCCACCAATCCGACGCCCGACGGAGAAATTACAGCAATGTATATTTCCAAATCACTACGTCCTTTTGATATTAAAATTACCAGATTGGCGTACGGTATCCCCGTAGGTTCTGATCTGGAATATGCAGATGAAGTAACTTTGGGACGTGCAATCGAAGGAAGACGTGATGTCTGACAAAAACAAAAATCCCCACAGATTTATTTTCTGTGGGGATTTTCAATTCGGCTTTAGAATTTCAGAATACTTTCGTCCCACATAGCGGGAGCTTCATAGCCAAGCAGGTTTACCATCGTAGCGGCAACGTTGGAAAGACCGAATTTGCCCTCGTCCTTCTTGACGGTGTATTTGTCTGCGTTTACGTTGTCGTAGATTATGCAGGGAACGGGATTGAGCGTGTGGCTGGTCTTTGCCTTGAGCTTTCCGTTCTTGTCAGCCTTGGGCGCGCCCGTCTTTTTATCCATCTCATACATTTCGTCAGCATTTCCGTGGTCAGCTGTAATGAGAGCCACGCCGCCAACCTTGTCAAGAGCCGCAAGAATTCTCGCAAGCTGAAGATCAAGAG
>JAZOSZ010000270.1:0-1846 GCA_045657365.1 Eubacteriales bacterium | reverse complement strand
CTACTACCATTTTTATATCCTCCGAAAAAATAATTTCTGTCTGTATGCGTCCGCATACACATCAATTCAGTTTATTTTACACCATTTTGGCGAAAATTTCAAGTCTTTTTTCAATATTTGTCAATATTTTTTTGATTTTTTCTTTCTTTTGCGAAAAATCGAATAAAAACGCGCCCCTTTTTCAAGAAAACTTGTGCGAAACGCCGTAAAATCAAAAATTCCGTTGACAAGTACGAAAAAAAGGTTTATAATTATACTGTATAATTATCTCATATATAATAAAAAAGCAAAGGATTACCGATATGAAAAGTATGACATCCTTCGGCAGAGCACGAAGCACGGTCGGCGGAAAAGATATTACCGTCGAACTTCGTTCGGTCAACAACCGATTCTTCGATTGTTCGGTCAAACTGCCGAGAGCCTTCTCTTTTTTGGAAGAAAAAATCAAGCCGCACCTGCAAGCGGGCGGAATTTCCCGCGGTAAGGTCGACGTTTTCGTTTCGATCGATGTCGTCGACTCTCCCGACGTGCGTATCGTCCTCGACGAGGGATATGCCGAAGCCTATCTCGGCGCACTCCGTACGCTGAGCGAAAAATTCGGTCTTCGTGACGACGTCAGCGTGATGACCGTGGCGCAAAACCGCGATCTTTTCCTGATTCAGAAGCCCGAGGAGGACGCCGAGCGCGACTGGGCAGACCTACAGGTCGTTCTGAACGAAGCACTCACCCGCTTCCTTGCCGCACGCGAAAGCGAAGGCAACCGCATTGCCGCCGATCTGCGTGACAAGCTCGCCGCAATCAGCAAGCGCGTCGACCGTATCGAAACACTCTCCGCAGAAGACACGCTGACCTACCGTGAAAAGCTCGAAGCCCGTTTGCGCGAAATGCTGTCGGATAACCGTATCGCGTTCGATGAAAATCGGATTCTCACCGAATGTGCCGTCTTTGCCGACCGTATCGCGATTGACGAGGAGCTCGTCCGTCTGCGTTCCCACTTCGTCGGTTTTGAAGAAATTCTTGCTTCGGACGAACCCGTCGGACGCCGTCTGGACTTTCTCGTTCAGGAGCTCAACCGCGAAACCAACACGATCGGCTCCAAAGCACAGAACGCCGAGATTGCCCGTCTGGTCGTAGATATCAAGTGCGAGATTGAAAAGATCCGCGAACAGATTCAGAACATCGAATAAGCATCCAGCAAAAGGAAGGTTCACTATGAAATTCATTAACATCGGTTTTGGCAATATGGTTGCCTCAGACCGTATCATCACGATCGTCAGCCCCGATTCCGCTCCCGTCAAGCGTCTGATTCAGGATGCCAAGGACACAGGACGCGTCATCGACGTTTCCTGCGGACGCAGAACGCGTTCGGTCATCATTACCGACAGTGAGCACGTCATTCTCTGCGCCATTCAGGCAGAGACGATCGCCAACCGTCTCGATACGGGTGCCGCCGAGGACGAAGAAGAGCCCGAGGAATAAGCAAAAGAAAGAGGAATATCTATGAACAAAGGACTAATGATCGTCATTTCAGGTCCTGCGGGAAGCGGAAAAGGAACTGTCAACGCACATCTGCTTGCCACGGGAGACTTCGTCTATTCGGTCTCGGCAACCACGAGAGCACCACGCGAAGGTGAAGTGGACGGCGTCAATTATCATTACATCACCAAGGAAGAATTTCTCACCCGCATTGAATCGGGCGGTATGCTTGAATATACCGAATACTGCGGCAACTTTTACGGAACGCCGAAAAAAGAAGCCGAAGAGGTGCTCGCCTCGGGAAAAAATCTCATTCTTGAGATCGAGGTCGAGGGTGCGCGCAACGTCAAGGAGCGATACCCCGACGCTG
>JAZOSZ010000269.1:0-1800 GCA_045657365.1 Eubacteriales bacterium | reverse complement strand
ACAATAACAATAACAATAACAACAATAACGAAAATAACAATCAGCAACCGCCTACTGATGACAATGACCCCAATGAAGATACCGACGAAGGGGAAAACGGTGACGATACCAACGGTGATAATACCACCGAAGACAACACCGAAGACAACAATCAGGAGAATCCGGAGCCACCCGCCGATGACAGCAATCAGGGCAACCAACAACCACCTACCGATGACAATACGGAAAACGGTGAAAACAACACTCCGCCCGAAGGTGATGGCAATACGCCCCCCGAGGAAGCTTCTTATCTCAACGGAATTGAGCTCTCCAATTTTTCTATTATTTACTCCAATAAACAAAACGATTACGGCAAGCGAGCCGCAGAATATATTCAGGCAGAGATTTTGGAACGAACCGATCTCCTGCTTCCCATCCGAAAAGACACCTATCTCGGGGCAAACGGTGCCTATGAGATCATTGTCGGAGAAACCTCTCGCAGTATTTCCAAGCGAATGAATGCTGAGACCGAAGGAACACAATTCGCCATTCTTGCCGAAGAAACGCAAATTGCGCTTGAAGCCGACTACTTTGTGATTGCCGCTGCCGCGTATTTCTTTATCGAAACCTACGTTCCCGAGGATAATTACAGTGCAACGATTCCAAAGGAAGTTACAATCCACGATCCGATTGTGAAAGAGGCAAAGAACTACATCATTCTCATTGGCGACGGTATGGGCCCCAATCAGACACTTCTTTTTGAGGATCTTTCCAACACTGCCGAATACAGTGACAAAGAAGATATCTTTTACGGTTATTATCTGCCGGCACAAGGCTACGCAAAAACAAAATCCCTTTCTCGCGTCACCGACAGTGCCGCCGCAGGAACGGCACTTGCCACGGGACATAAAACGATCAACGGCTACGTCGGACAAGATGCCAACCGTAACGAGGTTCAATCCCTCACCGAGCTTGCCGCCTCTCGCGGAATGAGCACTGCGGTAATGTCTACCGAAGCTTCTACGGGAGCGACGCCTGCGTCCTTCTCCGCCCACGCCAATTCCCGAAGCGACTCCGCCGACATTCTGGCAGATCAGACGGCGCTCGAAAACCGCTACGGAACGATCATTTGTTGTAAATACGATTATTATACCAAAGACGGAATCGCAACGATTGAAGAGCATATTACGACCACGCTCGATACTCTGGACAATAACGAAAACGGATTTTTCCTGATGTATGAAGAAGCGTATATCGACAAGCACTGTCACAGCAATAAGCTGAACGAAGCCTTCCTTGCTGTACTTCGATTCAATCAGGCAATCGCAAGATTTATGGAATATGCCTTCTATCATCCCGACACCTTTGTTCTGATTACGGCAGACCACGAAACAGGCGACCTTTATGATGATGCTAACGGATTTCCGACATTCCACTATACCGATCATACGAACGCCAACGTCCCCGTGTTCGCATACGGAGACGGAAGTGAATTCTTTGACGGAAAGACGATCGAGAACGTTCAGATTCCGATGACGATCGCAAGCTTTATGGGGGTAGATGATTTTGGAGACACCGAACATTACAAGTCCTTAACAAAGCCGTGGTGGGATAATACCATCGATTAATTTCAAAAAATATCAACCGCCATTTACAAAAGGTAAATGGCGGTTTTACAAAGGATAAGATTTTCCGAAAAAATAAAAACTTTTTTCAAAAAAGGTATTGACAAAGCATTTTCATTGTGATATAATTGATTGCGTTCCGGTGATAAACCCCAGCGATTTGCTGGTGTGGCTCAATGGCAGAGCAGCTGATTTG
>JAZOSZ010000268.1:0-2591 GCA_045657365.1 Eubacteriales bacterium | reverse complement strand
TTACACAATTATTTGCAGTCAAATTCGGTGGAAACTCACCCTTTTATCCCCGCATACACGTAAAATCCCTCTAATTTTATTAATTTATCCCAAAAAACATATTATTTATCCCAGATTTCGTTTTTTGCAGAAAAATATGCTATAATATATAAGGATAAATAGCACTAACAGAAAAAAGTGCGGTCGGCAATACCGGGAGGTCAGTATGGCGAAGATTGAGCTGAATCTACACCTGCTAAAAAAATCCCTGCATCAAAAAGGGAAAATATTCGAAAAATATACCGATAACTGGCGTTTGGTCGTAATAAGTGAAAGCATCGAGCATCTAACGATCCCGCGAGGTGCTCTCATCGGATGGGGGATAATGATTTTGGTTCTCCAGACTCTTGCGGTGCTCACGCCCATCGAGGCTTTTCTGCAAATTGCCGGTTTGGTATGGGCGTTACTGTTTCTGCTCTTTCGCCAGTATTGCCGCGTATGGCGGCGGTATTATTCCCTGTTCTGGCCGTTATTTATCCACCTTTCCGCACTTGCCGCGGCAATCTTATTGAAAGCGAGGATTCACGATGTACACGTTCTTTGAAAGAAAAAACTTACCTATCTGCGACGCCGAAGTGCTTAAAAGTCTGGGTGCCGACGAGCTTCTTTACGATTCAAAAATCAACATTTCGGATTATTTCAGCGACGACATTGAGATACTCAAAAGACGAAGTATTGTTTTCGGCGATGCTCTGAAGGTGCGCGGACTTTACGAGCTTCTCGACAGCATCAGCCGAAAGCTTTCCGGTATTTCTGACGTTCTGCGAAGCGAAAGCGAAAGCGGCAATAAGGAACGGTCGATATTCAGCGCAAAGCAACTTGAATTTTATTTTGAGATCATCGACGAGGCAGAAGAATATTACACCTCTATTTCGGGAAAAGAAGCTTTCGCTTCAGAAGAATTTCGTCAGCTTTTTGAGAGAATACACCGCATCGCGAACAGCCTCGAGTATCACGATCTCAAAGTAGGCTCACGAAAACTGATCGAAAAGATTACACGCATCAAGAGCATTTCCGTCGGCTTCAATTTTGACGCCAAGCTCTCTCCCATCGAAATGGGTATTCTCTCGGTCAACGACCAATATATCGAATCCGGCAAGCTTGTCGACAAAATTTTACGTTTGGATTTTACTCCAAACGGATTGCAAGCGATCGAACCCATCATCGCGGTAGACAAGGCTCTTCGCCCGGACGAATTCAAGCTTCTTCAGGATTCCATTCTACGCTCGGTCGACAAGATCTTTACACGGGCTGTAAAAAGCTGGCCACGCGAATTTTCCAAATATATCGCAGACCACCTTGCGTTTCTGCTCGATCTGCTCCCTGACTTGCAGTTCATTTTGATCGTAACCAAAATACACAAAAAGCTTGCGGAATCCGGTGTACCGCTCTGCATACCGAATTATCACGCAAAGGAAGAACGCGTTTTCCGTGCACGTCAGCTATACAATCCTGCGCTTGCTATCCGTATGGGTGAGAACGGTGAGATAAATAATATTGTCCCGAACGATGTTGAATTTGACAAAAACGGTCAGATATTTATCCTTACAGGCCCCAACAACGGCGGAAAGACGGTATTTCTTGTCTCTGTCGGAATGGCACAGATATTGGCACAGCTCGGGATGCTCATACCCGCCCGCGAGATCGATATCAGTCCAATCGATCACATTTACGTTCATTTTCCAAAATATTCTGCCAACGAAAATACAGGAAGGCTCGAGGACGAATGCATCCGCATCAAGCAGATATTCGGAAGCATCAACAAGTACAGCCTATGCCTCTTTGACGAAACCTTTTCGTCCACCGACTCGGAAGAAGGCTGTCAGCTCGCCTTTGAAATTCTGCGTGCAATCAGAAGCTACGGTGCATACGCAATTTTCGGAACGCACTTCCACCATCTGAGTCGACGCATCAACGATGCCAAGGCGGAGGGCGATTGCACGGGATTTGATTATCTCAACGCGGGTATCTCAAACGGTAAGCACCGCACGTACAAAATCACGCGCGGAAGACCCGAAGGCAAAAGCTTCGCCTCGGATATTGCCGCGAAATACGGCCTATCTTACGACAGCTTAATAAGCAAATGAAAGAAAAAATCAAACTGTATCTTCAAAAAAATTTATCTGTTTTTGTATTTTACGCGATACTTTTCATATTCTTCATCTCGCTCTGCGGTTTTACAACGACAGTGGGAATTATCGTATTTTTCGGAGCATATTCATCCTCGATGACTGCAAACAGATACGGTCGGATAAAGCTGCGGCGGCTTGAGCGCGACGGTGGGCTCACATTCGGGAAACGTATGCTCTTCTCGCATCTCGCGCTCTGCCCTACCTATTTTATCTGGATCCTCGCCGCCATAGTTTCCTTTGATTCGTCTGGCGCGTGGATGGCGATCAGTCTTCCGATCGTTGCGATCAGCATTCTGCAGGTCTCCCTCCTGCTCGATCTTTATTGGGCGCGAAATCAAAGATACGTCTTCTGGATCAGCCAGATAATTGCCTACGTCGCCTGCTTCTTCATCGGGCACGGGCTTGCGAAGTTGGTGTAAT
>JAZOSZ010000267.1:0-2009 GCA_045657365.1 Eubacteriales bacterium | reverse complement strand
AAATCAAGCTGGTTCTGATCGACACCTACCGCGGCGCGCCGCCCTCGCGTGCGCTGAAATATTATATTGACGGAAACATAACGAAGCACATTGATTTTTGGCGGTATTCTCCGCAGGGCGCGAAGAAGATTGTGGAATCGGTGTTTTGACAAGCAAAAAACGGCAGAAATCTGCCGTTTTTTGCTTATTTTTTCTTTTTATAATCAAAAAGTCCGATCGTACCCATCACCGCAAAAGCGATGCCGAGAATCAGCGTGATGATCCATCGCGTCATCTTCTCACCGCCACACCAAAGGATCACGAAGGAAACGACCGTCAAAATCCCAACCATCAGTTGAACGATCGAAGCGATCAGGAGCCGTTTTCTTTTCATAAAATGATCCTTTCCATATATCCACAGGTAAACGGAAAGAAATCGAATTTTTTGTTCCAATATGTACAAACTCAAAGGATTCGTACCATTTTCTGAGCACCTGATTTTCTTCGACAATACCAATCTTCATTTTGTTACAACCAAACTCTTTTGACATTTGGAAAGAGTGCTTCAAAAGCGTCTCCCCGATTTTTCGGTGTCGATACGAAGGGAGAACACACAAGTTATTCAATTCGCATTCATCATTCTCTTGCAAAAAAAGCGAATAATATCCAACTATTTTTTTATCATCAAAATAGGCAAACATCGGGCGTCGTTCTCCTGTCAGATGCCATGCAAGGCGTTCCGTCGTTGTGGCAAACGCCGTAAATCTCGGCGCATTTTCGACGGTAAAGCCAAACTCGTCTGCAACCGTGGAAAAACTTTCGCGAATGACTTTGGCACATTCCGTAAGGTCTTTTTGTTCGATTGGTTTGATCATAATATTCCCTCTCCGTCGGCTACGCCGACACCTCTCCCGAAGGGCGAGGCTTATTCAACGTTCATTTTCGCTTTAATCGTTTTATCGATCATACAGCAAACACCGTCAAATTTATCTTCAATATCTCTATTTGAAAAACGTATCACAGACAGTCCATACTGTTCAAGGATTTCGGTTCGTGCTTCATCGTAAGATCGACCTTCAGGGGTGTAATGATGCGCACCATCAATTTCAATAATCAATTTGGCTTGGTGACAATAAAAATCTGCAATAAATTGATCAATAATTCGTTGCTTATATATCTTGATCGGATAATGTTGTAAAAAATCATACCACAGATGTTTTTCTTGCTTGGTCATATTACGCCGTAATATCTTTGCAATATTCAACAAATCATTGTTTTTTGGTATATTCTCCATTTTACCCTCTCCGTCGGCTATGCCGACACCTCTCCCGAAGTGAGAGGCTTTTTTGCCGTAGGATTTTTGTACATCAATCACCCAAACTTATTTTACGAAAGGCTCCCCCTTTGGGGGAGCTGTCGCAACGCGACTGAGAGGGCATTTTACAAAGTCCTCTCTTCCGCGCTAATTCAGCTTCTTCAATCTCGCATAGCTACCCATGAGCTTTTTCGTACCGACGCGGTCGAAGGCGACTTCGTAGAGAAGGTCGGCGCCCATTGGGCGGACCGAAAGGATTTCGCCCTCTCCGAAGGTGATATGGAGCACGCGGTCTCCTTCCTTCAGCGCGGACGGCTTCGGCGTCGGCTTTTTCATCACCGTAAAGCTATCGTTTGCTTGCGTTCGGCGCACGCTCGGTGCGTCATCGTCTGCGTGGTAATAGGTCTTCGGCTTACGATCGTAATCGTAGCCGTATCCGCCGTATCCGCCGTACGTGGGAGCGTCCTCAACGATCAGCTCCTGCGGAATTTCGCCCACGAAGCGCGATACGGGATTGCACGAGGTTCTTCCGTAGAGCATTCGGTTCTTGGCGCGAATCAGATAAAGTCTGTCCTTGGCGCGGGTAATGGCAACGTAGGCAAGGCGGCGCTCTTCTTCGAGCTCCTCGGGGCCTGCCGTGATCGTCTGCATTCCGGGGAAAAGTCCTTCTTCCATTCCCGGCAGGAAGACGACGGGAAATTCGAGTCCCTTTGCC
>JAZOSZ010000266.1:0-2159 GCA_045657365.1 Eubacteriales bacterium | reverse complement strand
TAGGGACAGCCCGACGTATTTTTTCCCAAAAAATCCGCCATTTCGTCCTGATCCAACCGTTGATTGCAGACGTACGCGTCCAGATATTCATCATAATCGTAAAATTCACAGCTTTCACAGTTTCCCACTTGCTGTTTGGGAGTCTTTTCTTTGCGAAAGCGATCGGAGTAGTTAGTCATAGCTAATTCTTCTGTTATCCTTTCAGATATTTCAAGCGATCAAGCGCATTTTGTAAAATAATTTGTGCCGAAAGCGTGTCAATGACGATTTTTCTCTTTTTTCCGCGCGTATTCGTTTCGTTCAGATAGCGCGCCGCAGTCATCGTCGTCATTCGTTCGTCAAAGGTTGCAACGGGAAGCGAGGTACGTTCCTCCAGCATCGACGCAAATTTACGGCACCGCGCCGCGCGGGATCCTTCACTGCCATCCATATTGACGGGAAGACCGACAATCAGCGCCGTAACCTTTTGTTCTTTTGCGATTTCCGCTACGGCATCTGCCGTTTTTTCGATTCCACCGGGGCTGATATATCCGATGCCCGAGGCAAGAAGGCGAGAAGGGTCGCAAACCGCGAGTCCTGTACGGGTATCTCCAAAATCGACGCCGAGAATTTTGCCTTGCGTCTGAGAAATTTTTTCTAATTCGTTCATTCTTCCGTTCCGTTTCCTTTATAGTTAGTTTTATTTAACTATTAATCATATTTTTTACTTTTTCCAAGAGAAGTTCTTTCTCATTCAGCGAAGGCGTTTCAAGCACCAAGGCAAAAAGACCTTGCAAAGTATTTCCGATTTGCGGTCCCGTAAGGCCCAACGCCATTAAATCTCTGCCTGAAATTTTCAGATCCGAAATTTTCGTGGGAACTTCGGTTTCTTGCACCCAAGAAAGTGCTTCTTCGGGAGAATTTCCGCAAAGCACCGACGCACGGCAAGCATCTTCTGCATAAATACCGCACGATGCGATCATCCGTCTTGCCTGAGCGGGGGAAAGAATCTTTTGTTTTGCGCCTCTGACGACGGCAAGTGTCCCCGTAATTTGTTTTTTGGAGTATCTCAGTTGATTCAAACAATCCCTGACTTGCTCTTCCTCTCCTTCCGAAAAGAAAAATCCGAGACGGGCGACGTCGGTCGTTGGCATCTGAGAAAGCCGGTTTAACAGTACGTCCGACGGACGGTATTCTCCGACGACAAACGAAATGACGTCGGTTTCTATCATTTTTTCAAGAGCATTTGCCGCATTTTTACTGACAAGCAAGCGCAAAAATTCTGTGGCAATCCGTTCTTTTGCCACTTTGGTTAGTCCAAACTTACTTTTAGAACATCCGTTCAGAGTTTCCGGCTCAATTTCAAATCCGAGCTGTGCCGAAAAACGGAAAGCACGCAAAATGCGAAGCGCATCTTCTTCAAAACGAACCTCGGGATTTCCCACGGTGCGAAGAATTTTTTTGGAAAGATCTTCTCTCCCCCCAAAAGGATCGACAAGACCGACGTTTGGGTGATACGCCATAGCATTGACGGTAAAATCTCTGCGTGAAAGATCCTCTTCGATCCGCCGAGTAAAGGTTACTCCGTCGGGGTGCCGTGCATCGCTGTATGCTCCGTCGATCCGAAAGGTGGTAATTTCAATCGGCTCTCCCTCTTCCATGACCGTAACGGTTCCGTGCTTGAGTCCCGTGGTAATCACACGGTGATCGGAAAAAATCCGTTCGGTCATCTGCGGAAGTGCTGAGGTTGTCAGATCATAATCGTTCGGTGTTCCACCAAGCAATAAATCCCGCAAAGAACCTCCGACAAGATAGACCTCTTCTCCCCATTCTTCGATACGTTGCATCAAGTGCAAAATGCGATCGGGAATGATGATATTTTTTTTGTTTTTTTTCATAAAAATTCTCCTTCCGACGCATTTTCTACCCCTATTATATCTCTTTTTTCAATCTCTGTCAAGAGACAGAAAAACGATATTATAAATATAATTAAAATTTGAAAGAAAATTGCAAAAATCCTTGCAATTTTTTTTGACTTATGGTATAATATAGTATAGATAATTTTCATTTTTTGACACGGTATTTTTTTATTGATATATCGATAGAACGGAGTATTTTTTATGTCTTATCTTGACGATCTTTCCGCCATCTGGGAATCGGTAAAGGCATCACTTTTAACG
>JAZOSZ010000265.1:0-1672 GCA_045657365.1 Eubacteriales bacterium | reverse complement strand
GCGCTAAAAGGTCGTAATATTTATTTTTGACGAAGCGTTCAATGCTTCCGTCGCAAAGTTTTTTCATAGATAAACCTCCTCGGGGGAAAATTCACCTACATTATAGCACACAAAGCTCACAAAAGCAAGAACTTTTTTTATTCAGTAAATTAACAAAGCGCCGCTTTATTATCCCCGCCGTCGGCGACGACGGTGTGACCGCAGATGATCTCGCCGTAGTCGCTCATCAGATAGAAGGCAAGCTCCGCGATCTCGTCGGGACGGATGAAGCGCTCAATGGCGTGGCGCTCGTATTTCTGGTCGATCTCGTGGGCATAAGACGCGATCATCGGAGTAAAGGTTGCGCCGGGCGCAATGCCGTTGAGGATAATGCCGTTGTGACCGTACTTTTTTCCGAGCGCGCGCGTCCATTTGATGATGGATTCCTTCGAGGCACCGTAGCTGCCGCGAATATCCATACACGCGGCATTGGACGCGATATTGAGGATATTTCCGCGAATTTCCTTTTCAAGAAAATAGTTGATCTCATTGCGAATGAGGAAGAATGCCGCCTTGAAGTTGACGTCGGTGAGCATCGTCCATTCGTCGGGGGTAATATCCCACGGCTCATAGCCGCGTCCAAGCGTGCCCGCGCCAAGCGCCGCCGCGTTGACAAAGCCGCCGATGCCGCCGAGCGTTGCCTCGGCTTTGGCAAAAAAGTCGCGGTGCGCGTCGCAGTCGGCAATATCGAAGGGAAGATAGTAGAGATTGTCGGAGCCGATTTCAGCCACCGCCTCGGCAAGCTTTTGTTCGGTTCTTCCGACGATCAGTACGGTGGCACCTGCCGCGCAAAAGCGCTCGGCAATGGCTTTTCCGATGCCGCTTCCGCCACCGAAGATGACGATATGATCATTTCTCAGTTTCATAGGAGTCTCCTTGTTTTTATTGACACAAAAGCATATTTTTAGGGTTTTGCGTGAGCAGACTGTCAATGCTTTGCTCGGGCAGTTGGTTTTGTAAGACGGGGAGCAGCCGTTCGAAGATCAGCGCGTAGGGATTATCCTCGCGGATCGTGGCATTTTCGTGCAGACCGTTAAAGGTCAGACCGTCGTGCGAGAGCAGAAGCTGATCGGCAAAGCCGCGCTCGCAAAGCGTGCGGATCTGTTCGGCTTTTTGCGCGTAGTATTCGGCTCTTGACGATTTGTAAATGCGGTCAAAGCCAAGATAACAGCCGCTCTTTGCCAGTTCAGTGACGTAGTCGAGATCGTCGGTGTCGCTCAGGTGTCCGAGTGTCAGCGCTTTCGGCGAAACTCCGTGAGCAAGCACGGCTTGTAATACGGCTCTTCCGTTTTGATTTTTCGCGTTGGTGTGAATGATCAGCGGCAGAGAGGTTTCTTTTTGCACCGAGCAGATTGCCGCAAGCAGCTTTTCCGAAAGCTTGCTCATCGTTTCCGCTTCTACCGCAAATTTGAGAACGCCCGCACGGGAGCGTTCGACGTCGGTCAGCAGTATTTCCGTGATTGCTTCCTCGGAAAACATATCCAGCACGGCTTCCTCGGTGTAATAAAATCCTGAGGCAGAAACGATATGGACTTCCGATTCTTCCGATACCCGTTTCAGTACGTCAAGATCGCGTCCGAGGTTGATTGGGGTGCAATCGACGATCGTGCCGAGTCCGTAAGACTCTTTCATC
>JAZOSZ010000264.1:0-4717 GCA_045657365.1 Eubacteriales bacterium | reverse complement strand
TGTATGTGCGTTGCGGCAAGAGATGCGGGTTTTCGCGAATTCTATGCGCCTGCCGAGAACGCGGGCGAAGCGTCGGCGGTCGAAGGAATTTCGGTGTATGCCGTGGAGAACGTGGCACAACTCGTAAAGCACCTTAATGGTGAGGAGAGAATGACTCCTCTGAGCTGCGACAAGAGCGCTTTTGACGCGGCGGTGATGAATTCTTCCCTTGATTTTGCCGACGTCCGCGGACAGAGTATGGCAAAACGCGCGCTTGAGGTTGCGGCGGCGGGGGGACATAACGTCCTTCTGATTGGCCCGCCCGGTACGGGAAAATCGATGCTTTCCAAACGGATTTCGTCGATTCTTCCGCCCCTGACCTTTACCGAGGCAATCGAAGCGACAAAGGTTCATTCGGTGGCAGGCACACTTCCCGAGGGCGTTTCGCTTGTTTCACAGCGACCGTTCCGTTCTCCGCACCACACGATGAGTGCGGTGAGTCTGGTGGGCGGTGGCGTGAATCCTCTGCCGGGAGAGGTATCTCTCGCGCATCACGGGGTTCTCTTTCTTGACGAGCTCCCCGAATTTCCAAAGCAGGTAACCGATGCGCTCCGTCAGCCTTTGGAGGATCGCCGAGTGACAATTACGCGTGCCAACGGACGTGTGACCTATCCTTGTTCCTTTATGCTCGTGGGGGGGATGAACCCTTGTCGTTGCGGCTATTTCGGACATCCGACACAACCCTGTACCTGCTCACCACTCGAAGTGAAGCGCTACGTTTCGCGTATCAGCGGACCGATGCTTGACCGAATTGATATTCAGATTGAGCTTCCGTCGCTTTCGTACGACGAGTTGGCGGCAACCGATCGAAAAGAGGAAAGCTCGGCGTCGATCCGCGAACGCGTGACGCGCGCCAGAGAATTTGCGATGGCTCGTATGGGAGGCGACGGTGGCGTTTTCTGCAACGCGCAGCTCGATTCGGCATCCATCCGAAAATACTGTCTTGCCGACGAGGCGGCGCAGGGACTTCTGAAGGCGGCATACGAGCGAATGGGAATGTCGGCGCGCGGATACGACCGCATTATGCGCGTGGCGCGGACGATTGCCGATCTTGACGGTGTCGAGATCATTGGTGCAAAGCATATTGCCGAAGCAATTCAATATCGCAGTTTAGATAAAAAATATTGGGGAAAATAATCAATGAATCAACATTACGAAATTTTGGCGCAAAAGATTGTTGCGCTGGCGTCGGTTGTGTCGGTGTCGGGCTATGAGGCTCGTGCCACCGAGGAGCTTTGCCGTCTGCTCGGTGCCGACTTCGATTCGGTCGAGTGTGATGCGGTGGGAAACCATTTCTTGCGGAAGCATTGCGGACGCGAGGGGGCGCCGACGATTCTCGTGGATACGCATTTTGACGAAATCGGAATGCTCGTCCGAGAAATATTAGAGGGCGGATTCGTTCGCTTGGCACCGATCGGCGGGCTATCTCCGTCGGTCCTTCAGGCGGCGGACGTCATTCTTTACGGAAAAGAACCGATTCGCGGCGTCATTACGTCCACTCCGCCGCATTTGAGGAGTGCGTCGGACGACCGTCTGCCCGATTGCGAGGAGCTGCTCGTCGATACGGGATTTCCGAAGGAAGAACTGGAAAAAATAATTTCTATCGGCTCGCCCGTGGGCTTCGCACCCGTCTATCGAGAGCTTCTTGGCGGCAGACTTGCGGGAAAGAGCTTTGATAACAAGGCTTGCGCGGCAATTGCCGCGGTGGCGATTGCAAAGACGCCGAAGGAAGAGCTTGCGGGGGACGTCGTGCTTTTGCTTTCCTCGTATGAGGAAACCTCTCGTCTTGGCGGAGCTTCGGCGGCGGCATTTCGTTGCACACCCGATTACGCCATGGTCATCGACGTCAATCTTGCGACCGTGCCTGACGTTCCCAAGTCGGAAACCGTGCCGCTGGGAGAGGGAATTTCTCTCTCGGTGTCTGCGGCGACCGATCCTGCGCTTACGCGCGCGGTACAAGCGCTTTGTGAGGAGCAGGGCATTGCACACACGATGATTGCCGCGCCGTCTTCCACGGGAACGAACGCGACGGCAGTTCAGCTTGTGGGCGGCGGAATTCCTACGGTGGACGTCGGACTTCCTCTGAAAAATATGCATACCTACAACGAGGTGATTGATCTTTGTGACGCCGAGTCACTGTGCGGACTTGTGAGCGCCTTCGTTTGTGACGGAGAGATCGCACGCCGATTTTGTGCGAGAGAGGAGCTTCCGAGATGAAAAATTACGATAAGGATTTAACGCTTCTTCGCGAGCTTTCTCTTCTGTTCGGGCCCTCGGGCTATGAGTGCGAAGTAACCGAGGCAATTGAGCGAGCACTTCCCTCGTTGTGTGACTCGTACGTGCGTGACCGTATGGGAAATCTGATTGCGCTGATCCGAATGGGCAACCCTTCGGCAGAGAATCGCAGACGCGTGATGATCTCGGCGCATACCGACGAGGTGGGTGTCATGATTACCGAGCTTTGCGAGGACGGTCTTCTTCGCTTTGATACGGTCGGTGGAATCGACGTTTCGGTGCTCGAAGGACGAAAGGTTGTGCTTGGCGACAAGGAGCATCGGATTTCGGGCGTGATTGCGTCCAAAGCAATTCATCATAAAGAGAAAAAGGATCGGAACACGCCGACGAAAATGAGCAAATTATTCATTGATATCGGTGCGCAGAGCCGCGAAGAAGCCGCGCGGTACGTGTCGGTCGGAACGGTCGGTACGTTTGATTCGGAATTTTACCGATTTGGCAAGGACGGTGCGTTTGTCAAGAGCAAGGCACTCGACGACCGAATGGGATGTGCGGCAATGATCTCGGTGATGTCGTCGCTGATGCGGGAGCGTCCCGATGCCGATCTCGATCTGTATTTCTGCTTTACCGTCCGAGAGGAAATCGGACTGTCGGGCGCGAAGGTCGCGGCAGAGAGAATCGCGCCCGAGCTTGCGATTGTGCTCGAGAGCACGGCGGTAGCCGATCTTCCCGAAACCGAGGATGCCAAACGCGTTGCCGAGCTTGGGCGGGGTGGAGCGCTTTCGGTGATGGATCGCTCGACGATCTACGACCGCGATTTTCTTACGTTTGCAAGGTGGGTGGCGGAAGAGAAAGAGATTCCCGTACAGCTCAAAAAATACGTGTCGGGCGGGAACGATGCGGGTTCAATTCATAAAAGCGGCGTTGGCGTTCGTACGCTGGCGCTGTCGGTACCGACGCGCTATCTGCATTCTCCCGCTTGTGTGGCAAGCGTAGAAGATTATCATTCGGTCACCCGTCTGGTGGAAGCAATGCTTCGCTCGATGACGTCGGTATTGCCGTAAGAAAGGATCAAACAATGAACTTATATATGACTTTACAAAAGCTTTGCCTCTGTCCGTCGGTCTCGGGCAGGGAAGACGGCATTCGTGAGATGCTACGCGAGAGAATCCGACCCTTTGCCGATGAGATTTCGATCGACAATCTCGGAAACCTGATTGCCAAGAAAAAAGGAACGAATCCCGATGCCAAAAGCGTGATGCTTTGTGCGCACATGGACGAAATCGGCTTTCTCGTGACCTTTATCGAAGAAAACGGAATGCTCCGAATCGCGCCGATTGGCGGTATTCATTTTCCCGCGGCTGCGTTCTCTGAGGTCGTCTCCGAGCGCGGTGTGGCGGGTGTGATCGTTCCTGAAGACAAGGTCAAGCCGAAGGACTATGCGGCAGATAAATTTTATATTGATATTGGCGCGAAGGATCGCAAGGGCGCTGAGCGCCGTGTGTCGGTGGGAGATTTCTTCGTGATTCGCGGCAGTGTTCGCCGCCTTGCGGGAAAGAGAGTTTGCGGCAGACCGCTGGACGACCGTATCGGCTGCGCCGTGCTGTTGGCTCTTGCCGAACGCTTATACGGAGCGACGACCGAGGGGGACGTTTATTACGTCTTTTCGGTGCAGGAAGAAGTTGGCTGTCGCGGTGCCTTGCCCGCTACCTTCCGTATTTCGCCTGACTATGCGCTTTGCTTTGACGTTACCGCCACGGGAGATACTCCCTCGGCAACGCCGATGGCTTGCTCGGTGGGCAAGGGTGTCGCGGTGAAGATCAAGGACAATTCGGTGATCTGTCACGAAGAGGTCGTGACGGCGCTTTGCGCGATCGCCGAAGAGAAGAAGATTCCCTATCAGAAGGAAATTTTGCTGTACGGCGGAACCGATACCTCGTCGATGCAGCTTTCCGGTAGCGGAAGTCGCGCGGGAGCACTGTCGATTCCTTGCCGCTATATTCATTCAGCGGTGGAAACCTGTGATCTTGGTGATGCCGAGGCGTGCGTGGATCTTGCCGAGCAATTTGTATTGACGATAAAATAAAGGAAAAAATAACGATGGACTTTTCAAATGAATTACTGACACTTGCGGCAAAGGCGGAAACGGCACTCGCCGACCGCTTTGCCGAGATTGACCGCATTGCCTTCGAGAATACGAAAAAGGTGATGGCGGCATTCCGCGAGCATCGTGTAGACGAAGCGATGTTCAATCCCACGAGTGGCTACGGCTACGATGACCGCGGACGCGACGCGCTCGACCGTATCTGGGCGGACGTCATGAATGCCGATGCGGCGTTCGTGCGCCATCAGATTGTCAACGGAACGCAGGCGCTGACCATCGGTCTTTTCGGTCTGCTTCGCCCGAACGATATTCTCTTTTCGATTGCGGGCAAGCCCTATG
>JAZOSZ010000263.1:0-6943 GCA_045657365.1 Eubacteriales bacterium | reverse complement strand
CAAAAATTTGCAACACTTGAAGCATATACCCCCGGCGAACAGCCCAAGGATATGCAATATATCAAATTGAATACCAACGAATCGCCTTTTCCGCCCTCCAACGGTGTTTTGGCGGCATTGAGCGAGGCGGAAATCGCCAAGCTCAATTTATATCCCGATCCCGTATGCAGTACACTCAAGCAAAAGCTTGCAGATCTTTATTCTGTAAAAAAAGAAAATGTGTTTGTATCTAACGGTTCGGATGATATTTTGAACTTTTCTTTTATGGCGTTTTGCAACGATGCCGAGCATCCCGTAAAATTTCCTGCGATCTCTTACGGATTTTATCGGGTTTACGCGGAACTTTACGGCGTTCGCTATGAAGCCGTACCGCTTGCCGAGGATTTTTCCATTCGTGTGGAAGATTATCTTGGCAACGATGCCAATGTGGTAATTGCCAACCCCAACGCTCCCACGGGACTTGCTCTTTCCCACGAAGATGTTGAGCGTATCGTTCGTGCCAATCCCGACTTTGTTGTAGTGATTGATGAGGCGTACGTGGATTTTGGAGCAGAATCTTGTGTGGATCTGATTGACCGATACGAGAATCTTCTTGTTGTTCGCACGTATTCCAAATCCCGTTCGATGGCAGGTGCAAGACTTGGATTTGCCTTTGGCAATGCGGAATTGATTGCCGATCTTGAAAAAATTAAATTTTCGACCAATCCCTATAATATCAACCGTCTGACCTTGCTGGCAGGAGAAGCTGCTATTGAGGACGATTCCTATTATGCGGAGAATTGCCAAACGATTGCAAACGTCAGAGAAGAAACGCAAGAGGCGTTGCGCGCACTTGGCTTTACGTGTACCGAGTCCCGTGCAAACTTTATTTTTGCAAAGCACGATTGTGTTGGCGGAAAAGAACTCTATCTTGCTCTCAAAGAACGAGGAATTTTAGTCCGTCATTTTGATTCTCCCGTAATCTGTGATTACAACCGAATTACAGTTGGAACAAAAGCGCAGATGTGTGCGCTGATCGAAGCAATTTCTTCGATTATTACGAAAGAATAAGAGGAATACATCAATGAGAAATGCAGAAATTGTCAGAAAAACCGCCGAAACCGATATCGTTCTGTCGCTCGAGCTTGACGGAGACGGAACAGCCGAAATTGATACGGGTTGTGGCTTTTTAGATCATATGCTGACGTTATTTGCGTCGCACGGAAATATGAATCTTTCCGTAAAATGTGTTGGCGACGTCAACGTAGACGACCACCATACGGTGGAAGATATCGGTATTTGCCTCGGACAAGCCTTTGCGAAAGCCATTGGCGAAGCGAGGGGAATCACGAGATACGGAAGTATGATTCTTCCGATGGACGAAGCCCTGATTCTTTGTGCTATTGATATTTCGGGTCGTGAGTTTCTTTCTTACCGCTTAACCATTCCTACCGAAAAGGTCGGCACCTTTGATACGGAGCTTGTGGAAGAATTTTTCTTGGCGTTTACTCGCCACGCCGGAATTTGTCTGCATTTCCAACAGATGGAAGGAAAGAATTCGCACCACATTATCGAAGGGGCATTTAAGGCGTTTGCTCGTGCATTGCGTGCTGCAGTTCAGATTGATCCCGCCAAGGCAGGAAAGATCCCCTCGACGAAAGGAATGCTTATATGATTGCAATCGTTGACTACGGTGTTGGAAATCTCTTTTCTCTGAAAAGCTCTTTCCACGCAATCGGTGCGGAAATTGTCGTTACCTCGGATCCTGCGGTCATTCAAGCGGCAGATCGTATCATTCTTCCCGGAGTCGGTGCCTTTGCCGATGCGGCAGAAAAATTGAGAAATAGCGGCTTGGATCGGGTAATTCTGGAAGAAACAACGAAAGGGAAGCCTCTTCTTGGGATTTGTCTTGGGATGCAGATGCTCTTTGAAAAGAGCTATGAATACGGAGAACACAAAGGGCTCGGTCTTATTCCCGGCGCGGTTCGTCCGATTGGAGACGTTATTCCGAAGGAGCTGAAAATTCCGCATATCGGTTGGAACCCTTTGCATTTTCGTACGCCAAAGGATAAACTGTTTTCTTATTTGAACGAGGACGATTGCGTTTATTTCGTTCATTCGTATTATGCCGCAGAGTGCGACGATTACGTCATTGCCACGGCAGAATATGGTGCGGAACTGACAGCAGCAGTGCGAAAAGACAACGTATGGGGCGCACAGTTCCACCCCGAAAAAAGCGGTAAGGTCGGTCTTGCGATCCTGCGCGCATTTTGTGAAATCTGAGGAGCATTTATGAATATTATTCCTGCGATCGACCTGATTGGCGGCAAAGCCGTTCGATTGGTTAAGGGTGATTATCAACAAGTTACGGTGTATAGCGATACGCCCGCAGAAGTGGCAAAATCGTTTGAGGCACAGGGCGCCAAATTTTTGCATGTCGTTGATCTGGACGGAGCAAAAGAGGGAAGTACCGCAAACTTTGAAACGATTGCGCAAATTGTCAAACAAACGTCACTTTCCGTGGAAGTTGGCGGGGGTATCCGCAGTATGGATACGATTAAGAAGTACGTAGACGTCGGAGTTGACCGTGTGATTATCGGCACGGCGGCTGTTACCGATCCTGAATTTTTGGAAGAAGCCGTCAAAACCTACGGCGAGCACGTAACGGTTGGTGTAGATATCAAAGACGGTATGGTTGCGATTAAAGGTTGGCTTGAGGTTTCTTCGCTTTCTTGCTTTGACTTTTGTCAGAAGATGCAAGAGCTTGGTGTGGGGACGATCATCTGTACGGATATCTCCAAGGATGGAATGATGTCGGGAACCAACCGCGAGCTTTACCGCGAGCTTTATGACCGTTTTTCTTTGAAGATCATTGCTTCGGGCGGTGTTTCTTCGATGGATGACGTCACAGCACTGACGAAACTGGGCATTTTCGGAGCAATTGTAGGAAAAGCAATTTATACCGGGGCAGTCGATCTTTCCCAAGCCATTCTCGCAGCAAAGGAGACGTTATGATTACAAAAAGAATTATTCCTTGTCTTGACGTTCGTGACGGACGCGTGGTCAAGGGGGTGAATTTTTCGGGATTGAGGGACGTATCCTCCCCCGTTTCCTTGGCGGAATTTTACAGTGAATGCGGTGCTGACGAGCTGGTATTTTACGATATTACGGCATCTTGTGAGGATCGCTCCCTTTTTACCGATATTCTCCGTCAGACGGCAGAACGCGTCTTTATTCCGCTTACTGTGGGCGGTGGCATTCGTACGCTCGATGATTTTGATCGCGTCCTGAAATGCGGTGCCGATAAAGTCAGCGTCAATTCAGGTGCCATTGCCAATCCTGATCTGATTTATCACGCGGCAAAAAAATACGGAGACCAGTGCGTCGTTCTTTCGGTCGATATGAAGCGTGTTGACGGTGTATTCCACGTTTTTGCCAAAGGCGGACGGGAAGATACCGGCATTGAAGCAATCGAATGGATCAAACGCGGTGTTGCCAACGGGGCGGGAGAAATCGTTGTTAACAGTATCGATACTGACGGTGTCAAGCAAGGCTTTGATCTGGAAATGTTGGACGCGGTCTGTCAGGTTGTGAACGTTCCCGTCATTGCTTCGGGCGGTGCGGGCTGTATGCAGGATTTTGTGACACTCTTTCAGACGCTTCCCAAGGTCGATGCGGGACTTGCGGCGTCGATCTTCCATTTCGGAGAGGTCGATATCAAGGAGTTGAAGCAAACCCTTGCCAAAGAAAATATTAACGTAAGATTGTAAAGCAAACTCAGAGGAGAAAATTATGCTGAAGATTGAAGAATTGAAATTTGATGAAAACGGCTTGATTCCTGCCGTTGTGGTAGATGCGGTTTCTAAAAAGGTCTTGACCGTAGCGTATATGAATCGCGAAAGTCTGGAGATCAGTATGCGAGAAGGAACGACCTGCTTCTGGTCGCGTTCGCGCAAGTGCCTTTGGAGAAAGGGAGAAACGTCGGGCAATCGCCAGCATATCGTCAATATCGTTACCGATTGCGACCGTGATGCATTGACCGTCATCGTCTACAAAGACGGACCTGCTTGTCACCTTGGAACGGATTCCTGCTTTAATGAGGTCGTTTATGAAAGTGACGAGCGTGAAGCATTTTCCCTTGATGCTTTGATGAAGGTCATTGAAGGAAGAAAAATTGAAAAGAAGGAAGGCTCTTATACGACCTATCTGTTTGAGAAGGGAATTGATAAAATTCTCAAAAAGGTCGGGGAAGAGTGTACCGAAGTGATCATTGCGGGAAAAGCAGATGACAAAGCAGAAACAATTTATGAGATTTCTGACCTTGTATATCACGTCATGGTTCTGATGATTGAAATGGGCATTTCGATCGAGGATATCAAGAATGAGTTGGCTTCCCGTCACGTGATTGACCATAAAGTAAAACAGGAAAAGATGACGTCATGATTCCAAAATCAAATCTTCATACGCATACGACTTTCTGTGACGGAAAAAACACTCCCGAAGAGATGGTCGAAACCGCGATTTCTCTGGGAATGTGTACCCTCGGATTTTCTGGGCATGCAGAACTTCCGTTTGAAGGATGCGATACCTGGTGTATGGTGGGAGAGCAGTTGCAGAATTACCGAAAAACAATTCTTTCTCTGAAAGAAAAGTATGCGTCTTCGATTGAAATCGCTCTTGGCATTGAACAGGACTATTTTTCCACGAAAATCACCGATCCTTACGACTACGTGATCGGCTCGGTACATTACGTCAAGTCGCAAGGAAAAGAAATTGCGGTAGATATCAACGCCGACGATTTTTTGAAAGATATCGAAGAATATTACAGCGGAAATGCTTTGCGTTTGGCAGAAGATTATTTTGCTTTGGTGGCAGACGTTGTAAAAACGACGGACTGTGATATTGTTGGACATTTTGATCTTCTGACAAAATTCAACGAAGAGTGCGGATTCTTAGATGAGGATTCTTCCACCTATCAATCCTTGGCATTGGAAGCGCTCGATGCCGTCCTTGCCGACGATCCGATCATTGAGCTGAATACGGGAGCGATGGCACGCGGACGAAGAAAGATTCCGTATCCTGCGCCGTTCATTTGCCAACGGATTGCCGAGAAAAAAGGACGATTACTGTTTAATTCCGATGCTCATTTTGCGCAAAAACTTTTGTTTGGCTTTGATGAAGCGATCGAATATCTCCGCTCGTTCGGTATTCGCGAACTTTGGTATTATCATAACGGTCAATTCCAAGCAATGCCGATTCTTTGATTTCTTTTATTATCAAATAATTACAAAAACACCCAACCGTAAAAAACGGTTTGGGTGTTTTTTGTTTTCATTTTCGTAAAAACTATCATTGGGGGTGATATGATGAAAGAAAAAATAATTTCTGCTTGTATTTGCTTCCTTTGTGCGATGAGCTTTTTTCAATGCTTCGTTTCGGCGTCGGAAGAAGATGAGGTGTATCATTGGTATTGTGTGAGAAATACGGAGCATAAACAACCGATTGCCGATGCCAATATGCGTTTTATCGAAAAATTCGGCGGCTATTATCTTGATCACAGTCACGGAGATTCGTGCGAAGATAAGGTGGTGTATCTGACCTTTGATGCCGGATATGAGAATGGAAACGTAGAAAAAATTTTAAACGTAATGAAAGAAGAAAACGTAACGGGAGCCTTTTTTGTCTTGGGAAATCTGATTCAGAAGAATCCCGATCTGATACTCCGAATGGAAAAAGAAGGTCACTTGGTTTGTAATCATACGGTACGACACAAGGATATGACACGGGTAGACTCCGAAAACGATTTTGACAAGGAGTTGCAGGAGCTCGAAACAATGTACCGATCTCTTACGGGCAAGGAAATGGCAAAATATTACCGTCCTCCCGAGGGGACATTTGATGAACGATCCTTGCGATTCGCTCAAAACCTTGGCTATCAAACGGTTTTCTGGAGTCTTGCATACGCCGATTGGGATAATCAGCGTCAACCCGATCCGGAAAAAGCAAAAGCACTTCTGCTTCGCTATATGCACAACGGAGCTGTTATTTTGTTGCATCCGACCTCAAAAACCAATGCCTTGATTCTGAAGGATTTCATTACGACGCTCAAATCTCAAGGATTTCGTTTTGGAACCTTAGATGAGCTTATCCAAATAAAAGAAGAACAATGAAAAGAATCGCTTCTTGTTTCCTTGCTTTTTGGATTTCCTTTTTTCCGTTTCATTTGAAGCTTTCTGCCAAAGAGGGGAGTGAAAAGATATACTGTCGAAACGCGGCTTGTCAAAGTAAGGTTGCCCTGACCTTTGATGACGGTCCGCATCCGAGGTATACCGAAGAAATTTTAGATATTTTAGCGGAATATCACGTAACTGCAACCTTTTTTATCATCGGAATCAATGCGATCAACTATCCCGAAGATCTGCAAAAAATCGTTGCTTCGGGATGTGAGATTGGAAATCACACGGAAAGTCACCGTCACCTAAGAGAGCTTTCGGAAGAAAAAATTCGTTGGGAGCTCTCGGAATGTGAAAATACGATTGAGAAGTTATGTGGCATTCGTCCGAGCATTTTTCGTCCTCCCGAAGGAATGATGAACGACACGCTGAAATGTGTCGCCAAAGAGCTTGGATATTCTGTCGTTTTGTGGAGCATTGACACAAAGGATTGGGCACTCAATCCACCAAATCAAATTTTCAAAACGGTAAAGAATCAAGTTCGCGGCGGAGATATTATTCTGATGCACGATTACGTCTCGGGCGGAAATACCACCTGTCAGGCCTTACGACTACTGATTCCCGAACTGTTGTCCCGAGGATACGAATTCGTTACCGTTTCGGAATTAATCAAAGAGGATCACGGTTAATCCGTGATCCTCGAGGGGGCTTATTCGTTTTCTTCGAGTTCTTCCTCTTCTTCAACGTGAGATTCGCTCAGTGGCTTGCTTTTTTCATACGGCTTGATCATA
>JAZOSZ010000262.1:0-2150 GCA_045657365.1 Eubacteriales bacterium | reverse complement strand
GTATATGCAAATTTTTACGAATTAGTTATCGTAATCGATTTCCTGAGAAAAAAGATCGTCAAAATAATCTGCGATATCGTCAAGCTCGTCATCATCGTCGACCGTCACGAGCATTTCCTCGCCGTCCACCGTATCGAGCTTCAGAATCACGTATTCGTAGATATCGCCCTCGGGTTCTTCATCCGCCACGGGAATCATCGCAAAATACAGCTTGCCATTGCGCTCGCAACGACCGATCAGCTCAAATTCAATTACATTGCCGTCCTCATCGGTCAGTGTGAAATAATCATTGTCAAAAATTTTTTCTTCCATCGTAGTTTCTCCTATCCGCCGCCACGGCGGCTTTTTTATTCTACTTATATTTTATCGTATTCGAGGGAAAATGTCAACAGTTTTTTTCGGCACACGACAAAAGCTCGGCAAGAATTGCGTTGCTGACAAAAAATCCCGCATCGGTCAGAGAAATTCTTCCGTCCCTCTCCTGCATCAAGCCGCCCGCGATCCAACGGTCAATGACGGGCGCTACCGCGCGAAGCGAACGACCGAATTTTTTCTCAAAGCCGTCCTCACTCACCCCTTCGGCAAGGCGGAAGCGAAGCATCAGATATTCACAAAGAAGATCGTTTTCGGTCAAATACGTTCTTTCCGAGATGATCTCCTCGCCACGCAAAAAAGCGTCAAAATCTCGGGAATTCCCAAAACGTTCGCTCCCGAAACAAGAATGTGCGGCCACGCCGAAGCCGAGATATTCTTCTCCGAGCCAATAGCGCAGATTATGCCGCGAAGCGCGTCCGTCTTTGGAAAAATTGCTGATCTCGTACTTTCCGTATCCGTATTCCCCGAGAATTCTCGTACAGGCAAGATACATTTCAAACTCTGCGTCCTCATCGGGAAGCGCGAGAGACTCCCGCCTTTTTGCAAAAGGTGTTCCTTCTTCGATTTTCAAACCGTACGCTGAAATATGCTCAGGAGCAAGCTCCGCTACCCGTCGAAGGCTTTCTTCCCAAGAAGCAAGGCTCTGCTCGGGAAGCGCGTACATCAAATCCACACTGAGGTTATCAAAGCCTGCCGCACGGGCGTCGGAAAAGGTGCAAAGGAAATCGCCGTAGGAGTGTATTCGTCCGAGGCATCGAAGTTCATCGTCGTGCACACTTTGCAGTCCGATGCTCAATCGGTTGATTCCACTTTCTCGCATACGGCGCAATTTTTCTTCGTCTGCCGTGGCGGGATTACATTCGCAGGTAATCTCGCAACCGTCGGAGAGTCGGCAGGTGCGGCGCAGAGTATCCAGAATCTCCGTCAGCTGCTCTACCGAAAGAAGCGTCGGCGTTCCACCGCCAAAATAGACGGTATCTGCCACGTACTCCGAGAGAAGTCCCCGCGCCCCTTCGACCCGTCGGCAAAGTTCTCGCACGTATGCCTCTCTCCGTGTCCCGTCGCTCCCCGCAAAGGAACAAAAATCGCAATACGCACATTTCTGTACGCAAAACGGAATATGAAGATAAATTCCTACCGATTTCATTCCTTCTCTCCTTTCCTTGATGAAACAGGGGAATGCCACAGCATTCCCCTCGTTCTTATTCCTGATCCTGATAGGGTGTAAGATCAATGTTCCGAAGCTCGGCTTCGGGGATTCTTCCCTTGGTCTTTTCAAAATACGCAATATTGTTGCGTAGCATAAAATTGAACTGTGCTGTCGGCGTACGATGCTCGGCATCCGAAATATACAGAAGCTTGCGAAGCAGATCTTCCGAAAGCTTAATTTCAATATGGCAACCGTTTTTCATGTTCGGGAATCTCCCTTTGACTTATTTCTTTTTTCCGTTTTTCGGATCGACGCCCTTACGAGCCGTTCCCTTTTTCGCGTTCTTATCCGAACGAAGCAGGAAAAATGCCCCCACGCCGATACCAATCAATACGACAGCAAAGATCACGATACCGATGATGATCGTGGTCATATTCTTTTTCTCTTCTTCCTTTTCGGGCTCAGGCTCCTCTGCCTCTTCCTCGACGTTCTTCGTGTAGGTAACCGTCACCGTACGGTCAGCACCGTTTGCCGTGCCGCTGACCTCGCTGACGTCTGCCGTATATCCGTCCTTCAGGGGTGTCGCGTGATGATAGGTCTTACCGTATTCGTGCGTATGCTCTAC
>JAZOSZ010000261.1:0-6792 GCA_045657365.1 Eubacteriales bacterium | reverse complement strand
TTACCAAGTACAGTGCGTCTTCGACCGTGATCTGATCTCCCACCGTCCACGAGGTCGCCACCGACGGTCCCTTCCCCCCCGACGTGGAACACGAGCGATACTTTTGCGCCATCGCCTCGGTAATCGTCAAAAGCGCGGTAGGATCGGTTGCCTTCTCACAGGCAACCAAGAGAGTCATCACCTTCGTCATCGACGCGGGATAGATTTTCTCACTGCCATTCTTCCCTGCCACGGCTTTTCCGTTCGTCACGTCAATGAGAGCCGCCGCTTGCGATTCG
Organism: Eubacteriales bacterium; assembly: GCA_045657365.1. Classification (GTDB taxonomy): domain Bacteria; phylum Bacillota; class Clostridia; order Oscillospirales; family CAG-272; genus HGM12713. Next base: position 6,514 of record JAZOSZ010000261.1, on the reverse strand, counting down.
ATGCCATCGGCACTCGAAATCGTTTTCACGTTATCAAACGAATAAGAAGAAACTCCTTTCGTCGCGCACGGAAGCTGAATATCGGTCTTGGTAACGATTCCGGAACCGTTCGGCTTATCGTTCGTACTATTATTCGGCTTATCGTTCGTCTGCATTTGTTCGTTGTCGCGATCGTGATCTCTGTCATTCTCGGGGGGATCCGCGGGACCGACGATCAGAGCAACGCTCAGGATCATCAGACTAATCACCAGAAGCAACGCCGTCACGGCAGTAGTAATCACCAGCGCTTCCGGCGGAGCGCAGCGCTTGGGAAGAACGATCGGCTTTGCCTTTGGGCGCGGCGTCCGTTCGGTAGGAATTTGATTCATAAGTTTATCCTTTGCATCTCAAAATTACTGTACGTCTATTGTATCATATTTCAAGAAGTTTTTCAAGAAAAAATTCTCTTGTCACAAGATTTTATTTCTCCCAATACAAAAAATAAAACCGCCCAACTTCCTTTGCGGAAGCTGGGCGTTCTACTATCTATTCCTCATACAGCGTTCGCTGTGTTTTGACCTGAATGGTTTTATATAAAAATTTATACGAAATCCCATTGGGAAAATGAGTGATAGGTTTGCAAAATAAACTTATTTTGCGTAATCCACGGCACGGCTCTCGCGGATCAGATTGATCTTGATCTGTCCGGGATACTTGACCTCTTCCTGAATCTTCGCCGCCATCTCGCGTGCGATCAGCTTCATGCCGTCATCGTTGACCTCTTCGGGTTTGACCATAACGCGGATCTCGCGTCCTGCCTGTACAGCAAACGCCTTATCCACACCGCCAAAGCTCTTAGCGATCTCCTCGATCTTCTCGAGTCTCTTAATGTAGTTTTCCAGATCCTCACGGCGGGCGCCGGGACGGGCAGCGGAAATCGCGTCCGCAGCCTGAACGATCACTGCCGTCATCGTCTGAGGCTCTACGTCGCCGTGATGCGCCTCAATGGCGTGAATCACCTCGCGACTTTCCTTATACTTTTTGGCAAGGTTCACACCAAGCTCGGTGTGCGTTCCTTCCATTTCGTGCGTCTGCGCCTTACCGATGTCGTGCAGAAGTCCTGCGCGCTTTGCGGTGGCACTGTCAATACCAAGCTCGTCGGCGATCATTCCCGCAATCAGGGAAACCTCGATCGAGTGCTTGAGTACGTTCTGTCCGTAGCTGGTTCTGTATTTCAAGCGGCCGAGCATACGAACGAGTTCGGGATGAATTCCGTGAATACCGACGTCAAACGTAGCTCGTTCACCTGCCTGCTTGATGCCTGCCTCGACCTCTTTGGTCGCCTTTTCCACGGTTTCTTCAATTCTGGTGGGATGAATGCGTCCGTCCGAGATCAGCTTTTCGAGCGTCTGGCGGGCGATTTCTCTACGTACGGGATCAAAGCCCGACAGCGTAATTGCTTCGGGGGTATCGTCGATAATGAGCTCCACACCCGTCAGCTTTTCGAGCATCTGAATGTTTCTTCCCTCTCGACCGATAATTCGTCCCTTCATATCCTCATTGGGCAGGGACACGACCGACACCGTAGTTTCTGCTACGTGGTCTGCCGCACATCTCTGAATTGCCAGAGAAATAATGTTTTTCGCCTTGGTATCGGCTTCTTCCTTGAACTGCGCTTCCAGATCCGACATTCTCTGTGCAAGCTCGTGCTTGATCGCAGATTCGACTCTCGTCAGAAGCTCTTCCTTGGCTTCCTCGGCGGAAATACCCGAAATCTGTTCGAGAATCACCATTTCTTTGGCGCGAAGCTCCTCGATCTGTCCTCGAAGCTCGTCGTTCTCCTTGAGCTTCTTATCGAGTTGTTCGTTCTTCTTTTCAAGATTTTCGGTCTTCTTGTCAAGATTTTCTTCTTTTTGTGTCAAGCGTCTTTCCATACGGGAAATTTCCGAGCGGCGCTCCTTGAGCTCCTTCTCTGCTTCGTTGCGCTGCTTGAGAATTTCTTCCTTGGCGCTCAGCAGGGCTTCCTTGCGCTGCGTCTCGGCGGCTTTGGCGCCTTCCTCGCGGATTCGCTTGGCTTCTGCTTCTGCCGAACCGACCTCGGCTTCTGCTTTTTTCTGACGCCGTTTATAGCCCACTCTAAAACAAGCGGCACTACTTCCAATGCCAACGAGCGCTACTCCGGCGGTAACAATCCACTCTACCAATAAAAACACCTCCTTTGTTTTATTCTGTTATCAATGATTGTTAGGTATCAAAAATATATAATATCGGCATTTTAGATACACACTATTATTTTACACGATTTTCCCCCGCTTGTCAAGGATTTTTTTGCGAAACGACGCCTCTTTCCGAAAAAAAGACGAATTTTATTGACAAAATCAAGACAATTTAGTATAATGCATATATATACCATTTCAAATTAGTAAAGAAAAGATTGTAATTTTTGTGTGCTATTTTAACAATTGATATTATAAAAAATCATCAAAACGCCTATTTAAAAATTATGCGTTCAAAAAGTATGGTTTTGACACAAAAGAATATGGAAGTGATATTGTTTTTTTCATTTCCTAATGATACAATAAAACTGAAAATAAAAATCTTTTAGGGGGCTTTTATGAAAAAAATACTTCTCTCTTGGCTTCTGATCTTCTGTCTGCTTCTGCCGACCCTGCTCGTCGCTTGTGACGGCGTTACGGTCACGATTGATCCAAACGATTCTTCCACCAACAACAACGCGCAGAACAACGACGACAAAAACGAAGAAGAAAACGGCAACGAAAACAACGATCAAAACAATGATCAGAACAATGATCAGAACAATGATCAAAATAACGATCAGAATACCGATCAGAACAACGATCAAAACAACGATCAGAATAATGATCAGAACAGCACCCCCAATAACGGCTCAACCGACGAAGACGAGGGCAACGAAGACACTGCTCTCCCCGATGACAGTACCGACGGAAACGGCAATCCCACCGACGATATGAACGGAAACGAAGAGAACAATAACAGCAATGATAACGGTAATACTGAGAACGACGAAGGCGGTAATACCGACAACGAAGGCGATAACTCCGATAACGAAGGCGATAACACCGATGACGATAACGGAGGTCAGACGCCTCCCCCTCCCACAGTTCTTCCCGGTGACGATAACTCCGAAGACCTCAACAATACCGGTGACAACAACAATACCGGTGACAACAACAATACCGACGACAACAACAATCAAGGCACACAAACGCCTCCTGCAGGAGATGACAACACAGGAGATGGTGGAACCACTCCCCCGTCCGAAGAAAGCACTCCTACCTATCCCCGCCCTTCGGATATCAAAACCTACGACCTGAATGACAATACCGCGGGAATCAAGATCCTCGGCGTTCGTCACACCAAGAGCGACACCTGCATCACGATGGACTGGTCCGCATCGGGCGTGGAATTCAAGGTGGATCTGAACACCGTCTCGGATATTTCCTTCGTGGCAAAGGCAACCGCAAGCTGCTACTTCAAAGCCTACGTGGACGGACGACTCTACGTGAATTTCGATTCCAACTATTTCCTCGTCGGAACGTCGGATACGACGCTGACGCTCAAGGATATTCCCTATGGGGAGCACACGATCCGTCTGGTCAAGGCAACGGGTTACACTTTAGCACTCGCGCAGGTCAATTCGGTCACGCTTGACGGAACGATCAGCGAAACCGCCCCCGCAGATAGCGATCTTTACATCGAATTTCTCGGTGACAGCATCACCTGCGGTTGGGGTATTATGGGCAATTATGACGGCGGATATCAGTCACAGGACGCCACCCTCGCTTACCCCTACCGTCTGGCAACACGCCTTGGTGCCGACTATTCGATTCTCGGACTTTCGGGCAAGGGCGTCATTTACGGCGATGATCTCAATTTTGATAAAAACTATCTCCACACCAGCCCCACTCGTTCCACGACCGACGAATACGATTTTGCAAGACAGGCAGATATCGTCATGATCAACCTCGGAACAAACGAACAAGGAAACGGAGCAAGCGCCACCGATTTTCAGGCGGGTTACGTCCGACTCCTCGAAAACGTCTTTGCCAAGAACGGTGACGATTGTGTCGTCTACTGTCTGTACGGCGCGATGAACGATGCCTACAGTTCGCAGATCGAAGCTGCGATCGACGAGTATCTGGCAACCAACCCCGACGCTCAAATCTATTCTTATCGATTGGGTCGCTCCACGTCACCCGGCGGCTCTCCCACTTGGGGACACCCGAGTGAGGGTGACAACCGAGGATATATGTTCAACCTCGAAGCTTATCTGAACGAAACCTATTTCGTAACGGAATAACAACAAAAAAAGACCCGTCCGATCGGACGGTTCTTTTTTATAAAATCTTCAAAGTCCCGAAGAATTAGCCAAGCTTTGCCTGGTTGATCTTGATGCCGGGGCCCATCGTACTTGCGATGACGCAGCTCTTGATATACTGTCCCTTCGCAGCGGCGGGCTTTGCCTTGATGACAGCGCCAACCAGCGTGTTGAAGTTCTCGGTCAGCTTCTCTACACCGAAGGAAGCCTTACCGATGGGGCAGTGAATGATGTTGGTCTTGTCGAGACGGTACTCAATCTTACCTGCCTTTGCCTCGTTGACTGCACGGGCAACGTCGGGAGTAACGGTACCAGCCTTGGGAGAAGGCATCAATCCCTTAGGACCGAGCACCTTACCGAGCTTACCGATCACACCCATCATATCAGGGCTTGCAACGACAACGTCGAAGTCGAACCAGTTCTCCTGAACGATCTTGTCTGCATACTCAACACCGCCTGCATAATCAGCGCCTGCATCGAGTGCCTTCTGAACATTGTCACCCTTTGCGAATACGAGAACCTTTACGTTCTTACCCGTTCCGTTGGGGAGAACGACAGCACCTCTGACCTGCTGGTCAGCGTGACGAGAGTCAACACCCAGACGGATGTGGATTTCGATGGTTTCATCAAACTTTGCCTTGGACGTCTGGCAAACCAGATCCAATGCTTCAGAGGGGTCGTAAACCTTGCTCTTATCAATCAGCTTTGCGCTATCAATATACTTCTTTCCCATTGTTCAAACCCTCCTTAGTCCTCAACGACAACGCCCATGCTGCGTGCGGTACCTGCGATCATGCTCATCGCGGTATCGATATTCGCTGCGTTCAGGTCGGGCATCTTCGTTTCTGCGATCTTGCGAACCTGCTCCTTGGTGATCGTAGCCACCTTGGTCTTGTTCGGCTTTGCGGAACCCGACTCGATTCCTGCTGCCTTCTTGATCAGAACGGGAGCGGGGGGAGTCTTGGTGATAAAGGTGAAGGAGCGGTCTGCGTAAACCGTGATAACAACGGGGATGATCAGACCCATATCGTTCTTCGTTCTTTCGTTGAATTCCTTCGTGAATACGGGAATTGCAACACCGTACTGACCGAGAGCCGGTCCTACGGGAGGCTGCGGGGTAGCCTTACCGGCGGGCAACTGCAGCTTGATATAGCCCATAACTTTCTTTGCCATTTTTCATTACCTCCAATGTGGTGAATTTGCGGGAGAATTCCAAATATTTTTCTCCCTCCCACGTACTGTGTGATCTCAGATCACTGCTGTGCGAGCTTAACGACGTCTGCGTCGAGCTCAACAGGCATATCGCGGCGACCTCTTTTAATGAGTACCGTGATTTTCTTCTGATCGTCGGAAACCGCCTGTACCGTTCCCGTGTAACCCTCAAAGAGTCCGTCGCAAACGACGACGTCATCTCCGACCTTGACTGCAAGCTCGGTACGCTTGGTATCAAAGTTCAGGAAATCGACCTCTGCGTCACTCAAAGGAGTCGGTCTCGAACCGGGGCCTACGAATCCCGTCACGCCCGTAATATTACGAACTGCGTGCCAGCTTTCCTCGGTCATCGTCATTTTAATATAGACGTAACAGGGGAAAATTTTCATTTCAACCTCTTTTTCCACGTCACCGTTCTTTTCAATCACGGTTTCCACGGGAATGCGAATGTCGAAGAAAAGATGTCCAAGACCTCTGTTTTCGATGATCTTTTCAAGGCTTGCCTTTACCTTGTTTTCATAACCGGAATACGTATGCGCCACATACCATCTCGGTCCAACGTTCATTTCGTTGATATCACTCATATTGGCCTCTTACTTCGCAAAGAGATCCGTCAGAGCCATAATACCGTGAGAAAAAGCATAGTCAAGCAGGGCGATCATAACCATGCAGATTGCAACGATTACCAGCACGACCGCCGTATTCTTGAGCACCTGCTTCCACGAGGGCCAAACGATCTTCTTTACTTCGCTCTTAAAACCGCGCCAAGCCTCGCCGAATTTTCCTTTTTTCTTTTCCTTGCGGGGCTTCTTTTCGGTTTCTGCGACCTTCTTTTCCTTATCTGCCATCATTCTTCCTCCAAATCACTTAGATTCTTTGTGAAGAGTGTGCTTACGGCAGAAACGACAGTACTTCTTGAGTTCGAGTCTGTCAGGGTCGTTCTTCTTGTTCTTTTTCGTGTCA
>JAZOSZ010000260.1:0-11251 GCA_045657365.1 Eubacteriales bacterium | reverse complement strand
ATCGAGCAGGGCGGTACGAACGTATCGGGGGGACAGAAGCAGCGTCTTTGTATTGCCCGTGCGCTCTTGAAAAAGCCGAAAATTTTGATTCTCGACGACTCGACGAGTGCTGTCGATACCAAGACCGACGCGCTGATCCGCAAGGCGTTTGCCGAGGAGATTCCCGACACGACGAAGATTATTATTGCGCAACGCGTATCTTCGGTCGAGCACGCCGACAAGATCGTCGTGCTGGACGGCGGTTCGATCGAATCGGTCGGAACGCACGAGGAGCTTCTCGTGAAGAGCCCCATTTACCGCGAAGTCTATGAATCTCAGACGAGAGGGGGCGATGCCAAATGAAACAGCAAAAGAAACAAGTTGCTATGAAAAAGCGCCGCCCGCCGATGCAGAAGGGTGTTCTCGGACGGCTGCTCAAAATGCTGTTCCGCGATTACAAGTGGACGCTTGTGGTCGTCACGGTCTGTGTCGCGGTCGTTGCCTTTGCGTCGACGATTGCAAGTATCTTTATGAACAAGTTCCTTCTTCTGATGGAAGGGGCGCTCGATTCGGGCAACGGTTGGGAATCGATTCGCGAGGAGGTGGTTGCCAATCTGCTTGTGATGCTGGTGATTTACGTGGCTGGTTGGTTTGCGTCCTTCCTTTACACGCGCTTGATGGCGATTTTGACGCAAAAATTTCTCAATCAGACGAGAAAAAAGATGTTTGCCAAGATGCAAACGCTTCCGCTTCGTTATTTTGACACGCATCCGCACGGCGACGTGATGTCCTATTACACGAACGATATTGACACGCTTCGCGAGCTCGTTTCGCGTTGCTTACCGCAGTTCCTCAATTCGGGACTGATTCTCGTTCTGCTCGTTTACAATATGCTTCGTCTGAGCCTCTGGATGACGCTCGTCATCGGGCTTGGCGTGATTGCAATGTCTTTCGTTACAAAGATCATCGGCGGCAACAGCGCGCGTTACTTCCTCAAACAGCAGAAGTCGATTGCGAAGACCGAGGGGTATATTGAGGAAATGATGCACGGACAGAAGGTCGTGAAGGTTTTCTGTCACGAAGAAGAAAGCCAGAAAGAATTTGACAAGGTGAATGAACAGCTTTGCGCCGACGCGACCAAAGCCAACCGTTTTGCCAATATTCTGATGCCGATTATGGGAAATATCGGTAATATTCTCTACGTGCTGATTGCCTTTGTCGGCGGTGTGCTCGTGATGATGAAGGCACCCAATATTTCGCTGACGGGGCAGGCGATGACCTTTGCGGTCGTTCTTCCGTTCCTCGGAATGGCGCGTCAGTTTACCAACAACGTCAGTCAGGTGTCTCAGCAGATGAACTCGATCGTAATGGCAATGGCCGGCGCGAAGCGAATTTTTGAGCTTCTCGACGAAGAACCCGAGCTTGACAACGGCTACGTGACGCTTGTGAACGCCCAAGAGGTGGACGGCGAGCTTGTTGAGTGTGCCGAACGCACGGGACTTTGGGCGTGGAAGCATCCGCACGGCGACGGAAGAGTGACTTATACGCGTCTTTGCGGCGACGTTCGCATTGTCGATATGGATTTCGGCTACGTGCCGGAGAAGACGGTACTGAAAAATATCACGCTCTATGCCGAACCCGGTCAGAAGGTTGCTTTCGTTGGCGCTACGGGTGCGGGAAAGACGACGATCACCAATCTGATCAACCGTTTTTACGACATTGACGACGGAAAAATCCGTTACGACGGAATCAATATCAACAAGATCAAGAAGGACGATCTGCGCCGTTCCCTCGGCATCGTTCTTCAGGATACCAATCTCTTTACGGGAACGGTCATGGAGAATATTCGTTACGGCAAGCTCGATGCGACCGATGAAGAATGTATCGCGGCGGCAAAGCTGGCGCACGCCGACGACTTTATCACGCGTCTGCCCGACGGATACCATACGATGCTGAGTGCGGGTGGCTCGAACCTCTCGCAGGGTCAGCGTCAGCTTCTTTCGATTGCGCGTGCGGCAGTTGCCGATCCCCCCGTGATGATCCTCGACGAGGCAACCTCGTCGATCGACACGAGAACCGAGGCACTCGTTCAGAAGGGAATGGACGCTCTGATGAAGGGAAGAACCGTCTTCGTGATTGCACACCGACTTTCGACCGTGCGCAACTCGGACGTTATTATGGTGCTGGAGCATGGCGAGATCATTGAGCGCGGAAATCACGAAAAGCTGATCGAAGAAAAAGGAAAATACTATCAGCTTTATACGGGGGCGTTTGAACTCGAATAATTTCCGAAAGGAATGATTTTTATGCAGTATTCTTTAGGAATTGATATCGGATCGACCACGGTAAAAACCGTCCTGATGAAGGACGGTGCCGTGGTCGATGAAAAATATGAAAGGCATTTGTCGCAGGTGCGCCTCAAAGCACTCGAAATGATTGAGGCGCTTCGCCCGATGCTTGCGGGCGAGCACTTTTCTGTGGCATTTTCCGGTTCGGCGGGGCTCGGTCTTGCCGAAGCGAGCGGAATGCCTTTTGTGCAAGAGGTCTTTGCGACAGGCGAGGTGGTTAAGACAAAGGAGCCGGACGCGAGTTCCGTGATTGAGTTGGGCGGTGAGGACGCGAAGATCATATTCTTCGATGGCGGAACCGACGAGCGAATGAATGGAAGCTGTGCGGGCGGTACGGGAGCGTTTATTGATCAGATGGCGACGCTTCTCGATCTGGATGCCGATGAGCTTGACCGTCTGAGTCTTGCTCATACGAGAATCTATCCGATCGCTTCGCGGTGCGGTGTTTTTGCCAAAACCGACATTCAGCCACTTCTCAATCAAGGAGCAAAGAAGGAAGACGTGGCGGCAAGCATTTATCAGGCGGTGGTCAACCAGACGATTGCGGGCTTGGCACAAGGACGAAAAATCCGCGGCAAGGTTCTCTTCTTGGGAGGCCCTCTTTATTACTGTCACGGTTTGCGCGCGCGCTTCAAAGCAACGCTCGGACTTTCGGACGAAGAAGCCGTTTTCCCCGAATACGCCCGTTATTCGGTGGCAATGGGGGCGGCAATCTACGCTGAAAAGACGGGATATGTGACCGAAATCGACACCCTGACGAAAACGATTCGCGAAAGTCTTTCGGCGGCGGTGTCGAACCGTCTTTCGCCTCTCTTTGAGAAGCGGGAAGACTACGAGAAATTTCACGAGCGTCACGCAAAAGCCGACGTGGCAAGACGCGCCATTGAAACCTATGAAGGCGCGGCGTATCTCGGCATTGACTGCGGAAGCACGACGACAAAGATTGTCCTGCTTTCCGAAGAAAAAGAGCTTTTGTTTTCCTATTACGATTCCAATCGCGGCAATCCCGTCCAGATCGTACGCGAACAGCTCGGTATCATTTACGGACTTTGCGGAGATCGGATTCGCATTGCGGGTAGTGCGGTGACGGGCTACGGCGAGGAGCTGATCAAGCACGCGTTCGGCGTTGACCTTGGTGTGGTCGAAACGATTGCACACTATACGGCGGCAAAATATTTTCTGCCTGAGGTCGATTTCATTCTCGATATCGGAGGTCAGGATATCAAGTGTTTCCGTATCCGAAACGGTGCGATCGACAGCATTATGCTCAACGAGGCTTGCTCGTCGGGCTGTGGCTCGTTTATTGAAACCTTTGCACGTTCGATGGGATACGAAATTGAGGAGTTTGCGACACTTGGATTGTTCAGTCCCGCGCCCGTCAATCTCGGTAGCCGTTGTACCGTCTTTATGAATTCTTCGGTCAAGCAATCACAGCGTGACGGTGCGACGGTCGAGGATATTTCGGCGGGACTTTCGGTCAGCGTCGTGAAAAACGCCGTTTACAAGGTCATTCGAGCGGGAAGTGCCGATGAGCTTGGAGAACATATCGTTGTGCAGGGCGGAACCTTCTATAACGACGCCGTGCTTCGCTCCTTTGAGCTGGAGCTTGGACGCGAGGTGATTCGTCCTGCGATTGCGGGACTGATGGGCGCGTACGGCGCGGCGCTCTATTCGATGCGTCTTGCGAAGAGTACGCTGATTCCGTCCGAGGAGCTGCGCTCCTTCAAGCATACCTCGTCGGCGGCAGTCTGTCGCGGTTGTACGAACCACTGTCATCTGACGGTCAATACCTTTTCGGGCGGCAAGAAGTTTATTTCGGGCAATCAGTGTCAGAAGGGACTCGGCATCGAAAAAACGGCAGAAGAGCTTCCCAATCTGCACGAATTCAAGCGTTCCTATCTGACGGGACTTTCGGCGTGTCAGCCGAAAAAAGTGACACGCGGTTCGGTCGGACTTCCCTTAGCGCTTGGTATGTATGAGCTGTTGCCTTTGTGGCACGGGATTTTCACCTCCCTTGGCTTTGAGGTGAAAATTTCCGAAATGTCCTCGAAGAAGACCTATGATCGCGGACAGTTTTCGATTCCGTCCGATACGGCGTGCTATCCAGCCAAGCTGATGCACGGACATATTGAGGAATTGGTGGCGGGTGGTGCTGACGCGATCTTTTATCCCTGTCTTTCCTACAATATTGACGAAAAACATAGCGATAATTATTATAACTGTCCCGTAGTCGCGTATTACTCCGAATTGCTTCACGGTAATATGGATTCGCTTTCGTCGGTGAAATTTTTGTATCCTTACTTAAATATCAACAGCCGCCGTGAGCTTTGTCGCGGACTTTCGGACGCACTTTCTGAGATTTCGCCTGCCATTTCCAACGCGGAGCTTCGTCGGGCGATCAAGCGCGGTTTTGCACAGTATGAAGAATATATGGCGGCAGTGCGCCAAGAAGGGGAGCGTGCGCTTGTATGGGCGCGGAAGCACGGACACAGAATTATGATTCTGGCGGGACGTCCGTATCACGCCGACGCTGAGATCGGACACGGCATCGACAAGCTTGCGACCTCGCTTGGCTTCGCGGTCGTCAGCGAGGACAGTATTTGTCATCTTGCCGAACCCGCCCCCGTGCGCGTGCTCAATCAGTGGACCTACCACGCGCGACTTTACCGCGCGGCAAGATATGCCGCCGAGCACGCCGATACCGAGCTCGTTCAGCTCGTTTCCTTCGGTTGTGGCGTCGACGCCATTACAACGGATGAGGTGCGTTCGATTCTTGAATCGAGCGGAAAATTCTATACGCAGATCAAAATTGATGAAATCACCAATCTTGGCGCCGTCCGCATCCGACTTCGCAGTCTGATCGGAGCGCTGGAGCAGTAAAGAAAGGGGGCAGAATATGGGAAAGAAACAAGCAAAGACCTACATTTCCTTTACCGAAGAGATGCAAAAGGACTATACCGTTCTCGTTCCGAATATGCTTCCAATGCACTTTACGCTCATTGCCAAGGTTTTTCAGAATTTCGGTGTGCGCGCCGAGCTTCTTCTGACGCAGGGACAGCATATCAAGGATACGGGACTGAAGTACGTACACAACGACACCTGCTATCCCGCCATTCTCGTGATCGGACAGTTTATTGATGCCTTGCAGAGTGGAAAATACGATCCGCATAAAACGGCGCTGATCCTCTTTCAGACGGGGGGCGGTTGCCGCGCGTCGAACTACATTAATCTTCTTCGAAAGGCACTCGAGAAGGCGGGTTACGGCTACGTTCCCGTGATTTCAATGAGTCTTGCGGGTCTGGAAGAGCATCCCGGTTTTCCGATGGGCGTGAAGATGATTCACCGTCTTCTCTACGCCGTGCTTTATGGCGATCTTCTGATGCTGCTTCGCAATCAGTGCCGTTCGTATGAGCTTCGTTCGGGCGAGAGTGAGGAGCTGGCAATGGTGTGGACCGACCGTCTGGCGAAGGAAATGGATACGGGCGCGAAGCTTTCCTACAAGAAGGTCAAGGAGAACTACCGCAAGATCATTGCGGATTTTGAAAAAATTCCGCGTGCCGAGCGAAAATGTGTACGCGTTGGTGTGGTCGGAGAGATTTTCGTCAAATATTCTCCGCTTGGAAACAATAATCTTGAGGATTTTCTTGTCAAAGAAGGGGCAGAGGTCACCGTTCCGGGACTGCTCGATTTCTGTCTTTACTGTGTTTATAATAATATGATGGATACCGAAAAGCTCGGACGGAACAAAGCGCAATATCCGATCTGGAAAATCGCGTACCGTTTCTTTGAGAAAAAGCAGAACGACCTGATCGCGATCATCAAGGAGTGCTCCCATTTTGATCCCCCCACGCCTTTTGCGCATACTGTTTCACTGATTCGGGGATATATTGGCATTGGAGCGAAGATGGGAGAGGGTTGGCTTCTGACGGCGGAAATGCTCGAGCTTGCTGACAAGGGGATCAAAAATATCGTTTGTACCCAGCCGTTTGGTTGTCTTCCCAACCATATCTGTGGCAAGGGAATGATGCGTCCGATCAAAGAAAAAAATCCCGATATCAACATCGTTGCCATCGATTACGATGCGGGCGCAACGGCGGTCAATCAGGAAAATCGCATCAAGCTGATGCTGGCAAATCATTCGGATTAAATAAAAAACTCACGGGAATCCCGTGAGTTTTTTATTTATAGACAAAGGCAAACGAGCCAATAGAGGGCGGGGATCGTCAGAATCGAAAGAATCGTCGTTCCGAGTGTCATTCCCACGGCGTTTTCGGTGTCGCCGTCAAAGCTGTCGGCAAATGCCGAGGCAAGTCCTGCCGTCGGCATCGCAAACGCGATGAATACGCCAAGGATCATTGCGTCGTCGATGATGCTCGGAAGCAGAGGACGGAGCGCAAAGAGCAGTGCCACAATGGCGGCGGGGAAAATGACCAGACGGAGCAGGGAAACGTAATAGATCTTTTTCGAGGTGAAAAGCGAACTCATTTTGAGATCCCCCATCTTCATTCCCAGAATCGTCATTGAGATCGGTGTGACGAGTCCCTTGAAGTGATCGGAATAGGTCGAGATCTCGGGAATCAGCTCGGTAATCTTGATGAGATTGAGCACGATACCGATGACGAACGCGATCAGCACGGGATTGAGAAATGCCTTTTTGAGGCTGATCTTACTTTTATCTCCCGAAATGAGATAGATACCGAGGGTATACAACAGAATATTCGTGATGATATTCAGAATGATGAGCACGGTCATTACGGGCGAAGCGGTGCCGAACACGGCGGCGGCAAGCGGAATGCCGATAAATCCGTTGTTGGCAAAGGCGGCGCAGAAGCGCATCATTCCGCGCGTTTTTTCATCCTTTTCCATTGCCGTCAGGGGCTTTGTGAGGAAGAACATCGCAAAGATAAATCCGACGCCGATGAGGACGACCGCACCGAGAAGCAGTAGAAATTCTTTGCCGAAATTCAAACTCGAGATCGTGCCAGAAAGAATGAGAAAGGGCATACCGACGAACATCAGCAGTTTGGACAGTGCGCCCGATTGTTCTTGCTTCAGTGTTCCCGTTTTCACGAGCAGATAGCCCGGAATTGCCAGCGCAACGAACAAGATGACGTTGCGAAGCATAATGATTAAAGCATCCATAAGAAACTCCTTTTTATCAAGTATTCTTATTATAACATACTTCTTCTTCTCTGTAAAGAATGAAATGAGATGCACTTGCTGTTACGGAAAAGTGATAGCGAGGATTGGATCAAGGAGTTCATAAAGTCATAAAAGCCTCTCCTTTCGGGAGAGGTGGCAGCCGAAGGCTGACGGAGAGGGAAGTTTTCATCCCCCCCTCTCAGTCGCTTTGCGACAGCTCCCCCAAAGGGGGAGCCTATTGTTTTCTTCGAGTGTTTATTGGTCTTTACTTTCAATGATATAAACTCCGCCTTTGCGAACCGAGACGAGGGCGCAGTTGCCCGTGATCTCATTGGAAACGGCGTATTGAAAGCTCCTCGTGAGAGTGGCGTTTTTCAAGGGATATTTACAACCCTCGATGCTTACGCCTTTTGTCTTTTCCGAAAGGCAGAGCAGAGAGAGGTAGCGGTAGCCGCTTCTCGGCAGGAGAGTGCTTGTCGAATTCAGATAGCGCACTCGGTTCTGACCGTTGGTGATAGAAGCGAAGACGCCTTTTGCCGCAAGGTCTTCCAGAATCGCAAGATTCGAGAGGGTGTGATCGAGGCGTCCGTCGAGTCCCCCGATGAGCACGAGGTCGGTCGCACCCTTTCGGAGCGCCGTTTCGACGGCAAGCTGAGTATCGGTAAAGTCTTTTTCGGCAGGGACGGTCATTCGCTCGGTTTCTTTGGGAATTTCGCATTCGTTCAGCGAATCGAAATCACCGAGAAGCAGATCGACCTTGACACCGAGTGTCACGGCGTTTCGATATCCCGCATCGGCGGCAATCACGAGGTCGTCGCCCTTGGGGTGTTCGGTAATATTGGTGGGGTCAATGCCGCCACCGATGTAAATGAATGCTCTCATTTCTGATAGAGTTCCTTTCAGCGTTTGTCCCATTTTTTCTTGGCTTTGAGAATGGCGTGCAGTTCACAAAAGCTTTCGTGGCGCGATTTCGGAATTTCGCCCCGACGCACGGCGTCGACGATCGCACAGCCCTCTTCCTTGGTGTGGGAGCATTTGGTGTAGCGACATTCTCCGATACGGACGGCGAATTCTCTCATTGCCAGAGGAAGATCGTCGGCGTCCATAAAGTCAAAGCGCTCGAAGTCGAGCATCGAAAAGCCGGGGGTATCGGCAATATAGCCGCAATCTTCTCCGTCCGAGAGGGCAAAAAGCTCGACCTGACGCGTTGTGTGGCGTCCGCGCTCAATTTTTCGGCTGATCTCCGAGGTGGAAAGGGCGAGGTGGGGGAAGAGTCGGTTGAGAAGGGTCGATTTTCCGACGCCCGACGCGCCCGCAAAGGCGGCAATCTTTCCCGAAAGCTCTTCTTGGATATAGTGACTCAGGGCGTCAATGCCCATATTTTCCACCGCGCTGACGGAGAACGCCGAGAATCCGCAGGACGCGTAGCGCGCGCGGAGCTCTTCGGCGGTGTTGGGGGCAAGCTCGGATTTAGTAATGACGAGAATCGGCTCGATGTGATTATGCTCGGCTATTGCCGTCAGCTTATCGACCGTGGTGAGAATCGGCGCGGGAGCCGCCGCTGCCATCGTGACGAAAATACAGTCGAGATTTGCCATCGGCGGGCGAATGAGCGCATTCTTGCGCTCACCGATCTGATCGATCACCACGCCCTGCTCGCCGTCCTCGCAGAGCGTCACGCGGTCACCGACAAGCGGTGTGATTCCGTCGTGGCGGAACGAGCCGCGGGCGCGGCAGGCGACGGTCGAACCGTCGGCACGTCGGACGGTGTAAAGACCGCCGACACCCTTCGTGATGATCGGAGAAGTGTTTTGATTCATAGAATTCGTCCTTTTTCGTTGATGTTAACTGCTAAGATAGAGGTCTACCGAGACGGTAGAGGAAGTGATCGGTGTACCTGCTTCGGGGGATTGCCGAATGACGGTTCCGCGCGGTGCGGCGCTTTCGATGGAAGAAAGACTGCCGACAACGAGTCCGTATTCGCGCAGACGAGCGACGGCATCGGCATAAGAAAGTCCGCAGAGGTTGGGAACGGAACGAAGAGAGATGCTTTGTCCGATACTGACGGTATAGGAAACGGTGTCGCCTGCGTGAAGCGAGGCGTGAGAATTCGGTGTTTGGGCAATGACCGTTCCTGCGGGGCGTTCGGAGACAGCATAAGATACTGTGCCGACGCGAAGTCCCTTGGCGCGAAGCAGAGTACTTGCTCTCTCCTCGGTCAGACCTGAAAGATTCGGAACCGAGAGAAGTTGCAAAGTTTGACCTCGGCTGACCTGCAGAATGACGCGATCGCCTTCGTGTAAGGTTGCCCCCGCCTTTGGGAGCGTTCCGAGGACGCTTCCCTTGGGGGTGTCCTTGGCGTCGATTTTCTGCACGTCGACGCGAAGTCCTTGATTTTTTAGAATCAGGCGCGCGTCGCGCTCGCTTTTGCCTGCAAGATCTTCGAGGTTGTAGGTCGGTCTGCCACGGCTGACGGTGAGGGTGATGTTACAGAATCCGCCGTTCCGATAGATCCGCCGTGTGACGCCTGCCGTGGGGGTCTGTGAGATGACCCGTCCCGCCGCGACCTCTGCGTGGTCGGCGTACTGTACGATGAGATTCCAGGGGAGATCTTTGATTGCCTCGCTCTCGTTCGCAAGGACGTTTTGCGGTTCCTGTCCTACAAAATTCGGGACGGTCCAAGCGTCGTAGGGGGCGTGGTAGCCGCCAAAGAGGTGGAGAAGCACGGCACCCGAGGAAAGGGCGGAGACGAGAAGTGCGGCGCAAAGAGCACCCGCAAAAATGGGAATGCTCGCGGCACTCGAATGTTCCGCTTTTTCTTTGATTGCTTGCCAAGCTTTTCCAAGAAGCGTAGCGAAAGCTCCAAAGGCTTTTCGTACGAGATGCTTTTTCTTTCGCGTGGGGCGTGGCTTTTTTTGCTTTTTGAGTTTCTTGCGTCGACGGTGGGCAATGTCTTCTCCCTCAGGAAGCTCGGAGAGCTCAAAAAGCTGAGAAAGACGAATGCGTTCGGCTTCCTCCCGCGAGAGGCGCAGGGTGGTTCTTCCTTTGAGGCGGTAGCGCCGTACGGGACGCGGAAGCTGCGCGGGTAGTTCTTTGTTTCGTTCCGAGACACGAAAGCGGTAATTCATAGAATTCTCCTTTTTGCGCGTTATGTAGCTCGGAACGGGGAATTTTATTCGTTTTTCTTGGCTTCCTCGGCGCGTCGGAGCTGACCGCAGGAAGCGTTGATATCGGCACCGAGGCGGCGTCGGACGGTGGCACGAATGCCTTTCTTTTCGAGAGTGGACGCAAATTTTGCGATGGCGGTTTTATCGGATGCCGAAAATCCCGTTTCGCTGACGGGGTTGACGGGAATCAGGTTGACGTGAATGGGGAAGGATGCGTCGACTCCCTTGGGGCGAAGATGCGCGTTAAGCATTTTTGCCAGATGTACTGCTTTTTCGGGGGAGTCGTTTTTTCCTGCGATGAGGGTATATTCAAAGGAAATTCTCCGTCCCGTGACAGCGTAATAGTCACGGCAGGCGTCGAGAAGCGTTTCGACGCTCCATTTTTTGTTGATCGGCATGATCGCACTGCGCGTTTCGTTATCGGACGCGTGCAGAGAGATCGAAAGCGTGATCGGAAGCTCTTCCTTGGCGAGCTTGGCAATTTTATCTACCAGTCCGCAGGTGGAGAGGGAGATATGTCGGTAGCCGATATTGAGTCCTTTTTCGTGACCGACCAGACGGAGAAATTTGAGGGCGTTGTCATAGTTGTCGAGCGGCTCGCCGATGCCCATCATC